>CAMLLA010000054.1 GCA_946480525.1 uncultured Asticcacaulis sp.
GCCCATGTGCAGCCACCTGGCGATAAAATGCGTAACGACGCTATTGACCGTGGCCGCGGCGACAAAAAATACCCAGGGACGGCGCGTACGGATGGCCAGCCAGACGAAGGCGATCATCGACACGACGTCGATGGAAATGCCGATATAGCCGGGTCCGGCGCCGTCCAGCCGATGCAGGACTACCCATACGGCCCAGCACACGGCCAGGATGGCCGCGCCGGTTCTTTCTACAGGTCCCCCCTTCCAGAACGCCCAGCCACAGCTGAGAAACAGCGTGACCCATGCACCGTACATCCACAACAATTCAAGCATATGCAGGGTCATATCAGGGCGACCGTCCGGTAATATTGTGAATGGCCTGGATGAATGTCGCCGTACTGGTCAAGAGCGCGACCAGGACAACCGTCAATCCCAGCGCGATCAGCAGGATTATTCCAAGACACTCAATGATTGATCTTTTTCCGAGCCAGTCCGAAATCCATTGAGGCTTGACCGGGGATACACCTTCCGGCGCAATGACCGGATCCGGGCCTGTCGTCTGTTCGGGCGCAGCCTTTGTTTCGGGATGTGCGTCTCTTGACGTGTCGGGCAGCAAGCCTTCCCCGCTCAATGCGCCGTCACTGCTTTCGTGGCGCAGCAAGGCAATAGCGGCTTCGCGGCTGGTCGCGGCGCCCAGGCGTCGCCGCGCTTCCTCGGTGTGGGTACGGACCGTCGCCTCGCTGATATTGAGCAGGCGGGCAATTTCCTTGATCTGATGATGACGCGCCACAAGGCGCAAAATTTCTTTCTGACGCTTGGACAGACTGTCCACGCCCGTCACTGCTTTTGTCTTCCCGGACACGCTTCAATACCTCTTACTTGCCCGGAATGTGCCGCACACCCGTTACCCTGACAACGTATTTCTCCTGAAACGACAGCCGGTTGGGGTCGGTAAAGAATCGGGCGAAGGGAAAGAATCGGGTTGCACTGCGGGGTCACAGGCACTAAAGCACCCGCTTAGCCCAAAACCCGAATGTCCCGGCCGCGCCTGCGCCAAGTCGCGCGGACGGTTCGCGCGCGCAACGAAAGACCGAGATGCCCAAACGTACAGACCTGAAGTCCATCCTCATCATTGGCGCCGGCCCGATCGTTATCGGCCAGGCCTGTGAGTTCGACTATTCCGGGGTCCAGGCGTGCAAGGCACTGCGCCAGGAAGGCTACCGCATCATTCTGGTCAATTCGAACCCTGCAACCATCATGACTGATCCGGACGTGGCCGATGCGACCTATATCGAGCCGATCACCCCGGAATTCGTCGAAAAGATCATCGCCAAGGAACGCCCTGACGCGCTTTTGCCGACCATGGGCGGCCAGACGGCGCTGAATACGGCCTTGGCGCTGGAAAATTCGGGCGTGCTGGCCAAGTACAATGTCGAAATGATCGGCGCCAAGGCCGAGGTCATCGACAAGGCGGAAGACCGCCAGAAGTTCCGCGACGCCATGGACAAGCTGGGCCTCGAATCGGCCAAGTCGGCCGTCGCCCACACCTGGGACGAAGCCGTCGAGGCGCTGAAGACCATCGGCGGCCTGCCGGCAGTCATCCGTCCGTCCTTCACCCTGGCCGGCACCGGCGGCGGCATCGCCTTCAACCAGGAAGAATTCAAGGAAATCGTCGAGCGCGGACTCGACCTGTCGCCGACCACCGAAGTGCTGATCGAAGAGTCGATCCTCGGCTGGAAGGAATACGAAATGGAAGTCGTCCGCGACACAGCGGACAACTGCATCATCGTCTGCTCGATCGAAAACGTCGATCCGATGGGCGTGCACACCGGCGATTCGATCACCGTTGCTCCTGCCCTGACCATGACGGACAAGGAATACCAGATCATGCGCTCGGCCTCTCTGGCCGTGCTGCGTGAAATCGGCGTCGAAACCGGCGGCTCGAACGTCCAGTTCGCGCTCAACCCGGCCGACGGCCGCATGATCGTCATCGAAATGAACCCGCGTGTGTCGCGCTCATCCGCTCTGGCGTCCAAGGCCACCGGCTTCCCGATCGCCAAGGTCGCCGCCAAGCTGGCGGTCGGCTACACGCTGGATGAACTGCAAAACGACATCACCAAGGTCACGCCGGCTTCGTTCGAACCGTCGATCGATTACGTCGTCACCAAGATCCCGCGCTTTGCGTTTGAAAAGTATCCGGGCTCCGAGCCCCTGCTCGGCACGTCGATGAAGTCGGTCGGCGAAGTCATGGCGATCGGCCGCACCTTCGCCGAGTCGGTGCAGAAGGCCCTGCGTGGCCTGGAAACCGGCCTGTCGGGCTTCGATGAGATCGAAATTCCAGGCACCAAGAACGCCGAGCCGCATGCCCTGCGCGAAGCCGTCATCCGCGAACTGGGCCGCCCGACCCCAGACCGCCTGCGCGTCATTGCCCAGGCCTTCCGTCACGGCCTGAGCGTCGAGGACATCAACGCTGCCTGCAACTACGAGCCGTGGTTCCTGCGCCAGATCGAAACCATCGTTTCCGAAGAAGCCAAGATCGGCGCCCTGGGCCTGCCCAAGTCGGCGCAGGGCTTCCGCACGCTGAAGGCCATGGGCTTCTCGGACAAGCGCCTGGCGCAACTGACCGACCAGAAGGAACAAGCGGTTCGTGAGGCCCGTCGCGAGCTTGGCGTCCGTCCGGTCTTCAAGCGCATCGATACCTGCGCGGCCGAATTCGCCTCCAACACCGCCTACATGTATTCGACCTACGAATCGGGCGCTTTGGGCCAGGTGCCGGAATGCGAAGCCGATCCGTCGGATCGCAAGAAGGCCATCATTCTCGGCGGCGGTCCCAACCGGATCGGCCAGGGCATCGAGTTCGACTATTGCTGCTGTCATGCCGCCTTTGCTTTCAAGGACATCGACATCGAAGCCATCATGGTCAACTGCAACCCGGAAACGGTGTCGACCGACTATGATACGTCCGACCGCCTGTACTTCGAGCCTTTGACGGCCGAAGACGTGCTGGAACTGATCCATGTCGAACAGTCTAAGGGGCAACTCGCCGGCGTCGTCGTCCAGTTCGGCGGCCAGACGCCGCTGAAACTCGCCCAGGCGCTCGAAGACGAAGGCATCCCCATCCTCGGGACTTCGCCCGACGCCATCGACCTGGCCGAAGACCGCGAGCGTTTCCAGCACCTGCTGCGCGATATCGAGCTGACCCAGCCCATCAACGCCATCGCCCGCACGCCCGACGAAGCCTTCAAGGCTGCGCACGAGGTCGGCTACCCGATCGTCATTCGCCCGTCCTACGTCCTGGGCGGCCGCGCCATGGAAATCGTCCGTGACGACGAACAGCTGACCCGCTACGTTCGCGAGGCCGTGCAGGTGTCGGGTGACTCACCCGTCCTGATCGACCAGTACCTGTCGGCCGCCATCGAGGTCGATGCCGATGCGCTTGCCGACGGCACCGATGTCTTCGTTGCCGGCATCATGGAGCACATCGAAGAAGCCGGCGTCCATTCGGGCGACTCAGCCTGTTCGCTGCCGCCGTTTTCGCTCAAGCCTGAGACGGTGAAGGAACTGGAGCGCCAGACGGTCGAACTGGCCCGCGCGCTCAAGGTCCGCGGCCTGATGAACGTCCAGTTCGCTATCGAAAACCCATATACCGATCCGAAGATATACGTGCTGGAAGTCAATCCGCGCGCCTCACGGACCGTGCCCTTCGTCGCCAAGACCCTGGGCCAGCCGCTGGCCGGCATCGCCGCCAAGGTCATGGCCGGTGAGACGCTCGCCTCGTTCGGCCTGAAGCCGCGTGACTACCGCCACGTCGCAGTCAAGGAAGCCGTCTTCCCGTTCGCCCGCTTCGCCAATGTCGACACGGTCCTGGGGCCGGAAATGCGTTCGACCGGTGAGGTCATGGGTCTCGACTGGATGCGCGATGGTGAAGAGATGATCGACGCCTTCTCGCGCGCGTTCGCCAAGTCGCAACAGGGCAGCGGCGTCAAGCTGCCGACGTCGGGCAAGGTCTTCGTCTCGGTCAAGGACCAGGACAAGCCGGTCATCGTCGAATCGATCCGCACCCTGCTGGCGCTGGGCTTCGAAGTCGTCGCCACCGGCGGCACCTGTGACTACCTGGCTGAGCAGGGTGTCAAGGTCGAGCGTATCAAGAAGGTTCTGGAAGGCCGTCCGAACATCCTGGACGCCATCAAGAACGGCGAGATCGCCCTGGTCTTCAACACCACCGAGGGCAAGCAATCGCTGTCGGACAGCTTCTCGATCCGCCGCACGACGCTGATGATGAAGATTCCCTATTACACCACCGCCTCGGGTGCCGTGGCGGCGACGCGCGCCATCGCTTCGGGCGCGAAGGAAACCCTCGACGTCCGCGCGCTTCAGGAATACGCCTGATCATACACATGCATCGCAGCCGCGAACGGTCCTCCGTTGCGGCTGCGAACGGAAACAGCTATAGCCCCCTCCTGTACGGTAGCAGGGGGATGCGACGATGGACGAGGGTGAGTTCGGCAAGTACCGAAAGGTCCTGACCCTTACTGTACCGATCCTGCTGTTCATGCTCTTCTTTACTCCGGCAGTCCTCGATCCCACGCGGGTCGGCTGGTTGCTGGATGGAGATTGGGGGCAGCACTTCCTGGGCTGGCACGCCTATCGCCAGACGCCACTCGGCTGGCCGTTCAACTACCAGACCCTCCTGTCCTACCCGACGGGCCTGAGCCTGATCTACACCGACTCCAATCCGCTGGTTTCGATGCCGATGCGCTGGCTGAGCGGTGTACTGCCAGGCCATTTCCAGTTCATCGGCTGGTGGTTCCTGGCCTGCATCGTTCTGCATTACTATGTCGCTTACCGGCTGGTGTCGCGCCATGCGCCGGGGCCGTGGTCGGCGCTGGCCGGCGCCACCTTGCTCACGCTCCTGCCCACCCTCTATATGCGGATCGGCCACGACACCCTGGTCGCGCACTGGCTGATCCTCTGGTCGCTCTATATCTTTTTCGAGATCAGGGACGAGCACCGCAAGCGGATCGGCTATGGTCTTCTTATGGGCCTGACCGGCCTGATCCACCCCTACCTTCTGTTCATGATCCTGGCCGTCTGGGGCGCGGACCAATTGCGCATAACAGGTCCATTGCTCAGGAACCGCGACTGGAAGGCCCTTGCCACAGTCGTCGGCCTGGGCCTGCTGACGCTGATACCGCCAGTGGTCACGCTCGGCATCGCCGGCGCCTATTCCGGCCAGAGCGCCGCCAGCGACGGCTTCGGCGTCTACGGCATGCCGCTTGACGCCATCTTCAATCCCTCGCGCAAGGACTTCCCGTTCGCCTTCCTCAATGGTCCTCAGCCTCCGCGCATGGCCTTCGAAGGCTTCCAGTATCTCGGTGCCGGCCTCCTGGTCCTGATCGGCGCGGCGGTCTGGCTGTACCGCAAGTCGCCGGCGGTGAAATCCGCGTCGGAAGTCCTGGCCACTGCCCGTCCCCTGAAGTGGCCCTTCATCATCCTGCTGATTCTGGCGATCACCGACCAGGTTCACCTCTATTCGATCAAGCTGGTCGACCTGTCCTTTCCGACGCCCCTGGTCAATGTGCTCAATGTCGTGCGCGCCTCCGGCCGGCTGTTCTGGCCGATCGCCTACACGCTGGTTTTCCTGAGCCTGGTCTGCATCTACCGCGCGCAGCCCCGGACGATGGGACTTCTCCTGGGCGCTGTGGTCGTTCTGCAACTGGCCGACATGTCCCAGTTCTCAGCCAGCATCCGCAGCCTGACGGCGCGTGCCGATACTGCGCAGACCTTTGTCCTGACGCCCAGCCGGCAATGGGATGCGGTCATGGCGCGCACCGAGGTCGTGTCCTTCCAGCCGGCCGTACCCGTCACGGACAAGCGTGCGTTTTACGAAATCATCCTGCACGCGCTCGATCGCAAGGTACCGGTCAACATGATGTACGCGGCGCGTGAGAACCCGCATCAGGACGCCATCCAGCGCCAGGAATATCTCGACTTCCGCTCAGGCAAGCTGAACCCGCGCCGTCTCTACGTCATGCTGGGCAAGGCGGTGCCGGCGGGACTCGAGGATCGCGTGCGCGAGATCGACGGCATCTGGATCATTCCGCCGCAAGGCGCCGAAGCCGGCCTGGCCCGGCCTGCGCCCGAACCGTTCGAATCCGGCAAGACCTATGTCATGGGCGCCGCCAATGCTTCGGTCGTGTGGTTCGGCGGCGACTGGGAGATGCCGCAGGACGGCGCGATGAACAGCAAGGGCAAGACAGGTGTCATCACGCCGACCTTCGTGCCAGAGCCCGGCAAGGCTTATCGGCTGACGCTTTCGCTGCGTGGCTGGCGCAAGGCCCAGACCCTGACCGTCGCGGTGAACGGCGTAAAGCTGAAGGAACAGGCGCTCGGCAAGAAGGCCGCCGAAGTGGTTGTCGATATCCCCGCCCCGGCGCTTCAGTCCGGCCGGATGCAGATCACGCTCGACAACCTGCGCCCGCCGCCCGAGCCCGGCAAGAAACCGGACACCAAGGGAATGGGCGTCGAGGTTTACAGCCTGCGCATCGATCAACGATAACGGCCGCAGTCTTCACGACCTTGTGAAACTGCCCGTTCCGGCATATGATGACAGCGCGGAACCACGCCGATTGCTGCGCCGCAAAAAAGCCTTGAGTCGCTATCAGAAAAGGCGGCTTTATGGCGCTCCCACCTTACTGACGATTTGTGAGACGATCCGGCATGTCCTTGTCGCAATGGCTTAAGCCTCAGGTCTGGCTGACCACTGTGCAGACGCTCCCTGACTCCGTGCGCAACGGCTTGTTCCGCGCGGCGGTCATTCTTGCACCCATGTTTATCTTTGTGGCCTTCTTCAGCCCGTTCATTGTCGATCCGACGCGTGTCGGCTGGTTGCTGGATGAGGACTGGGGCCAGCACGTCCTGGGCTGGAACGCATTTCGCCGTGAGCCGTGGTCGACCTTCAACCACGAATACATGCTGGGCGCGCCGGTCGGCAACAGCCTGTTCTCCACCGACTCGAACCCGTTTTTCGCCTTTATCTTCAAGCCGTTCTCGGCCTTCCTGCCTGACCGCTTCCAGTATATCGGGCCATGGTTTTTGTTCTGCATGGTCATGCATTTCGTCTTCGCCTGGAAGCTAGTGCGGCCGCACGCCCCCAACCGCTGGGCGGCTCTGGGCGGTGCTGTTGCCTTGAGCCTGCTGCCCATGCTGACCTACCGCATGCGCCACGATACCCTGGTCGCGCAGTGGCTGGTCCTGTGGAGCCTGCACATCTTCATCAATGTAGGTGCTGAAAACAGTAAGGCGGGCGAAAATCGCAAGACGATCCACTGGGCGGCGCTTCTGGGCCTGAGTGGCCTGATCCACCCCTACCTCCTGTTCATGGTGGCGGCCATCTGGGGCGGTGACGTGCTGCGCAGCTTCTGGCCGGCCGCGCGCGCGCTCGACCGCAAGGCGCTGCTCGACGTCACCTGGCGCGCCCTCGTCGTCCTTGCCTTCCCGCTTGTCACGCTCGGCATCGGCGGCGCCTATGTCAAAGGGATGAGCCCCGGCGCCTTCGGCTACGGCTATTACTCCTTCCCGCTCGACGGTTGGATCAACCCGGTCCGCGACGATTTTTCACAGATTCTCAAGGCCTGGCCGCTGGACGGCGGACAGTATTTCGAAGGCTATCAGTATCTCGGCTTCGGCCTGATTGTCCTGGTCGTCGCCGCGGTCGTGCTCTACGTCACAACGCCGGAAGCCAAGCAGTCGCGCGCCTTTTTCAGCGGCCTGAAATACCTCACCCTGCCTTTTATCGCCCTGTTCCTGATCGCCGTGTCGAACCATGCCCAGTTCTATGGCTACACGGTCTGGCACTTCGATCTTCCGCAGTGGCTCAGCAGGCCGGCAGCCGTCCTGCGCGCTTCCGGGCGCCTCGTCTGGCCGATCACCTACTGCCTGATCCTGGCCGCGCTGGTGGTGCTGTTCAAAAGCCGGCCCAGGCTGGTCGCCATCATCCTTCCGGCTGTCCTGGTCATCCAGGCCTACGACATTTCCGGCCTGGCCAAGGCGATGCGCAAGGCGACATCGCTAG
This sequence comes from uncultured Asticcacaulis sp., assembly GCA_946480525.1. Next base: position 8,054 of record CAMLLA010000054.1, read on the forward strand.
CGACCGGCGGCGAAACCTATTTCGTGACGCCCGACCCGGTGTGGGATGAGTTGGTCACGCATTCAAAGGGCGTCGATTTTTATCCGCCCCAGGTCCAGATGAACGACCGCCTGTTCTATGAGTTGACCTGGCGGGCGACGTCGCAGGCCAAGCCGGTCAACACCATGTATGCGGCGCGCCAGAACCTGATCCAGCTCACCCACGAACGCGAGGGCAAGTATGCCTTCAAGCAAGGCACGGTGCGCAACGACCGCCTGTTCGTCTTCCTCAAGCAATGCGACGTGCCGCCGGCCCTGCAATCCAGCGTGCGCATGGTCGATGGCGTCTGGGTCATTCCACCGGAAAGCGCCCGGAACCTGCCCCTCGACAAGCCGGTGTGGGACCCGATCAAGACGCGCATCAAGTTCGGCTGGCTGGACCAGGGCAACTGCCTGATCGACGAAAACTGGGAAGGCCAGGAGGCGGACGGGATCTGGAGCGACGGCTCCGAGGCCAATGTCGTTGTCCCCATCCGCGCCGTTGAATTCAAAAGCGAGCCCAAGGCGCTCGATCTGAACCTGAAGGCCAGAAGCCGTGTGCCGGCCACCGTCGCCGTGCTCGTCAACGGCGCGCTGGCGACCACGCTTGAGCTTAATCACCGCGCGGAAGAATACACAGTTCCCCTGCCGGCGGCCGTGCTCGGCCAGGACAGCCTGAACATTCGCTTCGTCATCACCTCTTCGGAGGAAGCCCCCGTCAAGCTGGCGGCGCTGCGCAATGTCGGCGGCCGTTCCCCGGCGCCCGCGGCGCCTGAGACTCCGGCCCCATCGATCAAGCTCATAAACATGGAATTCGTCGAACGTCCCAACCTGGACAGCGAAGCGGCAAGGAACGCCGTACGTGCCTTGAGGCGTGACAGCTAGAGCGTGATGCGTTTAGATCGAACCGTCATCATGCTCTAGCCGTTCCGGACGTCGGATCAGCCGGCCAAAAGCACGGTAAACATCACCTGAAATATCGCTATTTCATTTCGGAACAAATCAAACTATAAGGGCTGTCCCGCGATGTATGGTGCGCTGCGAAGTACGCCATCGCCAACGGGGACCTGCCGGCGCGCTTAAGGTTTTTGCGCATCGCCACTTGCAGGTCTTTCACTGCGCACCTATCTGCCCTGCCGGTCGCATCCCCCTCGACCGCTTGTAGGGCTTTTGTCATTCCTCAGGGGGGTTGAAGACACTAATCGCACATGGAAAAAGTGCCGATGACCGTCGCGGGCTATAAGGTTCTCGACGAAGAATTGAAGCGTTTGAAGTCTGTCGAACGTCCTGCGGTAATCGCCGCCATTTCGGAAGCGCGCTCGCATGGCGACCTGTCCGAAAACGCCGAATATCACGCCGCCAAGGAACGCCAGGGCTGGATCGAAGGCCAGATCGCCGAGATCGAGGACAAGATCAGCCGTGCCCAGGTGATCGACGTGTCGAAACTCAGCGGCAACCAGATCAAGTTCGGCGCCACAGTTACGGTGGTCGACGAAGATACCGAGGAAGAAGGCCGCTATCAGGTGGTCGGCGACCACGAGGCCGACGTAAAGTCCGGTAAGATCTCGCTGTCGTCCCCGCTGTCGCGCGCCATGATCGGCAAGGAAGTCGGCGATGTCGTCGAGGTCGTGACCCCGGGCGGCGTCAAGGCCTACGAAATCGCCAAGGTCGAATGGATCTAACACTTCCCTCTTGCCTTTAGGGGAGAGGAGACAGGGGCGTCCGGCGAAGTGTCCAAGCCGCTGACCATCTGGGCCGTGTCCGACGGCCGTGCCGGTATCGAAAGCCAGGTCCTTGGCCTGGCTGAGGCCGTTGCCCGCCAGACTCCGGCCGATATCGCGACCAGGCATATCCGCTATGCCGCGGCGTTCGACCGCTGGCCGACGCTGCTGAAAGTCTTGCCCGACGCCATGCTGGCCCGCGACAGCGACCGTATCGAGGCGCCATGGCCGGATATCTGGATCGCCGCCGGCCGGGCCACCCTTCCCCATTCGTTACGCATGCGCAGACGGTCGGGGGGCCAGACCCTGGTCGTCCAGCTTCAGGACCCGAAGCTCGGCTATCACGGTTTCGACCTGGTCATTGCGCCCGAGCACGATAACCTGACCCTGCCGCACGTCCTGCCGCTGCTGGGCTCAACCAACCGTATCACGCCTGAGCGCCTCGCCAGTGAATATGCGCCTTGGCGGGAACGTATCGAGGCCCTTCCCGCACCGCGCATTGCCGTGCTTATCGGCGGGCGCTCCAAGGTCTACGACCTGGGCGAAGCGCGCGCCGAGACCCTGGCCGGACAAATCCGCACTGCCGTTACCGAAGCCGGCGGCGCCCTGCTGCTCAGCCTGTCCCGCCGCACACCTCCCGACGCGCGGGCGGTCTTCGAGCGCGTCCTGTCCGACCTGCCGGGTATTGTCTACACCGGCGAAGGCCCAAACCCTTATTTCGCCTTCATGCACGCCGCCGACCATATTCTGGTGACGGAAGACTCGGTCAATATGGCGACCGAAGCCGCAGGGACGGGACGCCCCGTGCATCTGCTCGGCATGGACCGGCTGCGTCCCAGCCAGAAATTCGATATCTTCCACAAGAACCTGCGCATGCACGGCATTGCACGGCCATTCACGGGCAAACTCGACAGCTGGACCTATATTCCACTGGATGAAACGGCCCGCGCCGCCCGCCACGTTCTTGAAATTCACGCCAAAAAGCAGGCTGCCATAAGCTAACGCATATCGGCGCATGAGGAACGTAGCTAGTGAGTGATCAACCGCCCTTAGATCGATGGAACTATGTAACTCTTTTGCTGGGCCAAGCCTTAATAGGTGTTATTTCCCCCAATATGCGATCAATAGCCCTTTCATTCGAAGCGGGGCAGTGGATGATCCAATGCGTTTTGCAAGAAAATATCGACGAAGACATCGAAGAACTCAGTGAGGCACTATCCGACTTCGAAGCAATGGACTCTTCCGTCGCACCTTATCGGTTTGAATTTTTAGTTAGTCAGGACGCAATACAGGTCCCGGCCCGGCCAGGGCGTTTCATCTATCGCCGCCGGGAATAGTCAGAGATTAAAGGGTGACAAGGCCGTCTCGGCTCCCTATCTAATGGCCGTTAACGTTTGACGATTCCATAGGCCAGAAATGCCCAAGACCCAAGCTGCCCCCCGTCCCGTCCGCTGCGCCATCATCGGCACCGGCCCCGCCGGCTGGACCGCCGCCATCTACGCGGCGCGCGGCCTGTTGTCGCCGGTCATCTTCACCGGTCCGCAGGACGGCGGCCAGTTGACCATCACCACCGACGTCGAAAACTATCCGGGCTTCGCCGAAGTCGTCCAGGGCCCATGGCTGATGGACCAGATGAAGGCTCAGGCCGAGCACATGGGCACGGAAATCATCGCCGAGATCGTCACAAAGGCCGACCTGCAACAGCGTCCCTTCCTGCTCGAGACCGAAAGCGGTGCGCAATATCTGGCCGAGACCGTCATCATCGCTACTGGCGCCCAGGCCAAGTGGCTGGGTCTTGAATCGGAAAAGACCTATCAGGGCTTCGGCGTGTCGGCCTGCGCGACATGCGACGGCTTCTTCTACCGCAACAAGGTCGTGGCCGTCGTCGGTGGCGGCAATACCGCCGTCGAAGAGGCGCTGTTCCTGACCAAGTTCGCCGCCAAGGTCTACCTGATCCATCGCCGCGAGCAGTTGCGCGCGGAGAAAATCCTGGTCGAACGCCTGTTGAACGACCCCAAGATCGAGCCGATCTGGAACGTCGCCCTCGACGAAATCCTGGGTGAAACCAATGAATTCGGCGGCATGGGCGTCACCGGTGTGCGCCTGAAATCGACGATCAACGAAGCCGATGAAGACCGGGTCGTCGATCTCGACGGCGTCTTTATCGCCATTGGCCACGCTCCGGCCTCGCAACTGTTCGAAGGCCAGCTGGAAACCAAGACCGGCGGCTATCTGGTCGTCGAGCCCGGCACGCCCAAGACCTCGATCAAGGGCGTCTTTGCCGCTGGCGACGTAACGGACGACGTTTACCGCCAGGCGGTCACGGCCGCCGGCATGGGCTGTCAGGCTGCGCTCGAAGCCATCCGCTTGCTGGCCGAAGAAGACCATCACCATTCGCTGCTGACGGCGAAAGAGGTCGATGAAGAGTTCTCGCAACTGACGCCAAAGCAGAAGAAGGTCGCGGCCAAGGCCTGAAAATAGTCGCCGTCAGCATGCCGCAAAAAAATTTCAGGCGGCATCTTGAACGGCTATTTTGGTCCCCCAAATCATAGAGCGAAGGCGCCGCTGACGGGCCTTCTTGAACGGCAGCATCGCCCATTTGGGGATGTGGATGTCTTTCAAAATCAAACCTTTATGGACGATGTACTCCGTCCGTAAGGCACTCGCTTTTTGATGAGGAGAGCCCCTATGCGTACCGCTATCGATTTCTCGCCCCTGTACCGTTCGGCTGTTGGTTTTGACCGTCTGGTCAACCTGCTCGACACCGCCACCCGCGCCGATGCCGCGCCGGGCTGGCCGCCGTACAACATTGAACGCTTCGCGTCCGAAGACGGCCAGAGCGACACCTACCGTATCGAAGTTGCCGTTGCCGGCTTCCGTCCCGACCAGTTGAATATCGAGGTCAAGGAAAACGTCCTGACGGTGACCGGCAAGAAGGACGCTGACGACAGCAACCGCACCTTCCTGCACCGCGGCCTGGCCGAGCGCAGCTTCGAGCGCCGCTTCCAGCTCCATGACCATATCCGCGTGACGGATGCCGAACTGGCCAATGGCCTGCTGTCGGTCGGTCTCAAGCTTGAAGTACCGGAAGCCAAGAAGGCCAAGCAGATCGCCATCAAGACAGCCGGCAATGACAGCCAGCCGGTTCTCCAGGCCGCCGAGTAAGGCCTGACCTAACCCGGCGCAGTATCCCCCTGCGCCGGGCCCCCTCCGTGTTTCTCCCTGTAAACTCCCGCGGCCTTCAGGTCCGGCAGATGCGCTGCGCCTGTATCCCCCTGGGGCGCGCCACTGCCGGTGACCTGAAGGTCTTTTTTTATGCGCGTTTGGCGATGGCAATCAGAACGAGCGCGAAACTGCCTAGCACCAGGAAACCGGCAGTCATCGGGATGACGGTGTCGTCATAAAGCTGGCCGATAAAGGTCCCGAGGCAGATCGAGATTATCGAGGCGGTCGAACCGATGATGGCCGACGCAATGCCGGCAATATGGCCCATGGGCTCCATGGCCAGGGCATTTAGATTGCCGAACAGAAAACCCATGCAGAAGAAGACGCAACCGACATAGACGACGAACATCCACAAGGTCGCCGGCGCCATCAGGTTTACGCACAGGAAGATCAGCGAACAGACGACGATCGCGGCAAAGGCTATGGTAACGATGCGCTGCATGCCCAGGCGTTCGACGATGCGGGAATTGCTTAGCGACGACACGCCAAATGTCAGGGCCAGCCCGCCGAAATAAAGGGCGAACGCTTTACCGACGCCGAAATGATCCTGGAATATCTGCTGGCTGGAATTCAGATAGCCGGTCATGCCACCGAAGATCAGGGCGCTGGCCACCATGTAGCAGACGGTGCGGCGATGGCCGAATACGGCCGCCGCGCCGCTGATCATATGGGCGACGCTGAATGAGATACGCTTTTCCGGCGGCAGGGTTTCTTCCAGCCGGATCGTCACCCATACCATCACGGCCACGGCGTAGACGATGAACATTCCGAAGATGTAGCGCCACGAAGCGAACGACAGGATGGCGACGCCCAGGCTGGGCGCGATAGCCGGAACCATGATGAAGATCATCATGACCAGCGACATGACGCGTCCCATGGCGCTGCCGCTGTATTTGTCGCGCACGATCGACATGGTGGAGACATAGGGGCCTGACACGCCAAGTCCTTGCAGAAACCGTCCGACAAGCAGGACTTCGATACTGTCGGCCAGGACGCAAACAACGCTGCCGATCAGATACAGCACGATCGTCACATAGATAACGCGTTTTCGGCCAAGCGCATCGGACAGCGGCCCGCAGATCAGCTGGCCCAGCGCCATCCCGGCGAAGATCGAGCTGATGATGAATTGCGCCTGATTGGGACTGGTAAGACCCAGGTCATCGCCTATGACACCCAGCGCCGGCAGCATGGCGTCGATCGAGATCGCCACCACCGACATCATCACGGCCATCAGCGCGACGAATTCGGCACTGCCTTTTTTACTGTCGATGGTCATGGAGGTTCCTGTGGCTGTACCGGCGTCCGAGTACCGGCGCATAGCCACCGCGTCCACAGGATTTTGTCAGCAGCGGCTATTTCGGCGGCAGTGTGTCGACAAAACGCCGCGCCATGGCGACCCAGTCTTTGAGATTGTCGGCGGCATCGGCTTCGCGGACGAAGACATAGCCCTTCATCACCCTGCCCCCCATCTCCATCTGGATGCCGCCACGGCTGACGGCTTCAGCGGCCTGGTCAGGGCCGACACGGAACATGAAGCGATCTATTCCGTCTCTGCGGCCCACCCCGCCCAGCATATTGCCATTGAGCATGAAGACCAGCCCGCCCATCATCCGCTTTTCAATGATG
>CAMLLA010000055.1 GCA_946480525.1 uncultured Asticcacaulis sp.
CAGATGCCTTCGTAGACGCCGCGCCCCAGGTGTTCGACGAAGTGACCGTAGATATTGCGGTCGATCTTCGCGCCCGGTTGATCGGCGTGCACGACGATCTTGGCGTCGATGACCTCAGCCGCGCCCGCAGGCACGGCCGAAATCATGGCGAAGGATACGGCAAGGCTCGCCCACACTCTCATCTTAGTCGAGCCTTACAACGACGACCGACTTGGCCGGCAGGCTGAGGGTCAGCTTGTTGCCAGAGATCTTGCCGCCCTTGTAGCTGACCGGCACGACGGTGGCGGGCACGCCCATTTCGTTGCGCGCGTCCATCTTCGGCGCCGTCAGCACTTCGCCCGAGACCTTGGTGGCCTTCAGGCTGCCGAGATCGACGGTGAGCTTGACGTCATCGTCCGGGTTCATGTTGGCCAGGCCGATATAGGTCTTGCCGTCCTTGCCCTTGGCGGCCGACGCGTTGATCGACGGCAGGGTCTTGTCGCCCGAAGTGAAGGTCGGCGCCTTCACGTCCAGAGGCAGCGATGTCGAGTCCTGGAAGGGCACGTACATCTTGAACGCATAGTAGGTCGGCGTCAGCAGGATCTTGTCGTCCTGAGTCAGGATCATGGCCTGAAGGACGTTGATCGTCTGGGCGACCGCCGTCATGCGCACGCGGTCGGCGTGCTTATGGAAGAAGTTGAAGTTGACCGCGGCCAGGACGCCGTCACGCAGCGTATTCAGCTGGTACAGGTGGCCCGGATTGGTGCCCGGCTCGACGTCGTACCAGGTGCCCCATTCGTCGACATAGAGCGCGACCTTGTTTTCAGGGTCGTACTTGTCCATGACCTCGTCGTGCTTGACGATGAAGTCTTCCATCTTGAGCGTCTGGGCAAAGGTGTCGGCCCAGGCCTGCTTGTCGAAGTTGATCGAGGCGCCCTTCTTGTCCCAGTTGCCGGTCGGAAGCGTGTAGTAGTGCAGCGACAGACCTTCCATGCGGCGGTTGCCGATCTGCTTCATCACCACGTCTGTCCAGTTGGTGTCACCGCCGCTGGGGCCGACGGCGATGCGGAGCGCAGGGTTGTCCGTGCCCTTGTGGAAGAACTCGTTGAAGCGGCGGTATTCGTTGGAATAGTATTCCGGCGTCATGGCGCCGCCGCAGCCCCAGGTCTCGTTGCCGATGCCGATCACCGGCACCTTGAACGGCTTGTCGCGGCCATTCTTGCGGCGTTCCTGAGCCAGCGTGTCGTCGCCCGGCGAGGTCATGTATTCGATCCATTCGCGCATCTCGGTCGGATTGCCGGAACCGACATTGATCGAGACATAGGCGTCGGCGCCGACCTGCTCGGCGAAATCGAAGAATTCATGCGTACCGAAGTGGTTGCTCTCGGGCGAGCCACCCCACCAGTTGTTCTTGCGCGACGGACGCTGGTTGCGCGGGCCGATGCCGTCACGCCAGTGGTATTCGTCGGCGAAGCAGCCGCCGGGCCAGCGGATCAGCGGGACCTTGATCTCTTTCAGCGCATTGACGACGTCGGTGCGGATACCGCGCACGTTCGGTATCTTGGAGTCTTCGCCCACCCATACGCCGCCATAGATGCCGGCGCCCAGGTGCTCCGAGAACTGGCCATAGACATACTTGTCGATCTTGGGTCCGGGCTGGTCGGCTTTCAACGTGGCTTCGGCGGTCAGGGTGGCTGCGGATGCCGCGGATGCAGCAAGCAGCAAAGCCGAAACCGCGGCGGCGGTCAGCGTTTTAAGCATGTAAATCTCCCTCATTTTAATTGTCGGACATTTACCTCTTAAGATATTTGGCTCCGGCTGTCTCCACAATTTCGCCATTAATGGCCAGGTTTTCGATGGCCGCCAGTCCCCACTGGGCCGCGGAATTGGTCGAAACACCAAGATCTTCAACGGTTTCGTGCAGGACATGGGGGGGCTTGACCGTCTGGACCGAGAAGTCGGTGGAAGACCGGCCGCGCCAGCCGTCCAGGAACTCTTCCCAGGCGCGGACGGCCAGTTTGGGGTCCTTAAGCTCGCGCGCCGCATACGACGTAAAGCGCGAATGGGCGTCGCGCAGGCTGCGGCCGTTTGGTACCCGGCCAAAGCGGGCGATCAGTTCGGCGTCGGGCGCATTGTAATATTTGCAGTAGTCGATCCACACCGCCTTATAGGCCGGGATGTCGATCAGCTTCAGCAATTCCATGTGGATTTCGAAGACGCCGAACACGCCGTTCAGGTGCGACACGCTGATCTTGTCGCCCGGATCGATGAAGGTGCCGGTCTTGACGTCGAAGGGCGCGCCGCCGGTCCACCAGCCGTTCTTGAACGTCGCAATCGAACGCATGCCGTTGGCGATGCGGTCGCGCCATTTCGTGTCGCCCGTACGCTCCCATTCCGTCAGCCAGGCGGCGGTAAACGAGCCCCAATCGGTGCCGAAGCTGCAATGCGGCGTCAGCTTCATCTTTTCCGGATCCTGCGGTGCGACGCGGCCGGTCTTGCGCGCGACGTCGACACGGGTCAGGGCGTCAACGGAATAGGCCAGGACGCGCATCAAGTCGCCGCAGCGCTCGTCGGCGGCCAGGTAGTAATAGTAGCGGCGGAAGGCGGCCTGGCTGACCCGCGCCTGCTTGGACGAATCGCTGAAATGCTGGACGCCGTGGCGCGTGCCATACCCGCGATAGGGGCCGATGTGGTAGACGTCGACTTCGCCGGTATGGCGCGTCATCGCTTCGGCCAGGCGGAAGACGTCGGCGCGGCCCGAACGCATATAGGCGTGCCAGAACATCATGTCGGTCGCCAGCTCGGAATTGTCCCACGCAAAGCCGCCGATGTCGTAGCGCCAGACGTGGCGGTCGCTGTCATAGGTGTGCATGACGTCGCCATAGTCCCAGAAGCCGTACCAGCGGTGCAGGTCGATCTGGGCAATGTAGTAGTCGAGCAGATGCGTCAGTTTCTTTTCGATCGCGGCCTTCACCGGCGTCGAGGTGTCGGGCAGGCTCCATTCGCCGAAGACGCCGGCCATATGCAGGCGCTCGGGCGACACGGTCATGAACGGGCTTTGCGAGACATTATGCGCCATGGCGGCGAAGCGCTCACGCGACGGCGTGGCATCAAGCGCCCACAGCGTGAATTCGGTCGTCCGCGCAATGCCGTAGGACTGGTCCCAGCCGGGTTCATAGTCCTCATAGGTGATGTCCAGCCCCTCGTTCTGGGCGGCATAGCCTTCCATGCCCCACACGGGGCGAAACGGGCGAATATCCATGGCCGGTGCGTCGGGCGACCACATCCAGGCGGTGACGCTTGCTTCGTCGGAAGCGGCGCCACGGACGTCAAGCCGCGACGGGCAGCGCTGCCAGAAGTCCTTCATGCCCAGCGCCACGCCGCCCCCTGCCCCGCCGACATAGGCCAGGCCCGTGGCGCGGTTGTCACCGGCCGCCGGCACCCAGGCGTGGCCTTCCAGGGTGCGTTTGCGGATGTTATAGCCATCGGCCGTGGCTTGGGAGAGTGTAAAGTCGCTCCAGGCCGGAATCCACTTGAGGCCTTTGGTGACCTGTGGGCTGATGTCGGCGGCATTGACCAGGCGTCCGGCGATCTGGTTATCTTTCGCGACCTTGCCGGCATCGCGGCGCAGCCCGGTCAGCGAGCGCACCGCCTCGCCCCAGACGCCGTCATTCTGGCCTGAGAAACGGACATGGCGGTTGTACATCTCATCGCGCATCGGCACGGCCGCGCGTACCGACAGGCCGCGGATAAAGTCCTTCTGCGGGTCGCCGTCGAAGATGAAACTATGGACGATGCGTACCGATGCAGAACCGGCATGGAAGTAGAGGCGAACGCTGAACGGCAACCAGTCACGGTTATTGCCAGAATGGACGCCGTCAAGCTTGATGACCGTGCGCACCGGGCCTTTTTGTTCGAGCACGGCGGTCTTGGTGACGCCGTCATAGGCGGTCTGGGTGATGTTCGACTTGTCTTCGAGAGAGGCTGCGTCCTGGGCCAGCGCGCCAAGAGTCAGCGCGCCCATGACGGACTTGCCCGCGCGCGTGGCGCCCGAGATCAGGGCCTTGCCGGACTTGGGCACGGTCCAGACGATATCGCCTGAGGTGACGGTGAAAGCATCACCGTTTTCACTGACCGCCAGCGGCGCCTTGGCTGCCGCCGGTTTGCCGGCCGACAGCAGATATGACTTGGCGGGGGTCTCGGTGGCGGCGACCGCATGGGCCGACCATTTGAGCGAACCGTCGGGCCAGGTCGCCAGCGGCCACGACTGGACGGCCAGGTCGCCGAGCGAAAAGGTCGCACTGGCCTTCACCGCGCCCTGCGGCCACGGCACGCCGAAAGTGACGCCATCGACGTGGGCAGGCGCCTCACCATCCAGCCAGATTGCCTCGGTGACCGGAACGGAGACTGCGGGCCTCGCTGCGTTCGCCGCCGCCGTCACGGACATGGCGCCTAAGGCCGAACCCGCCGCCAGAATGCTCCGGCGGGTGGCTTTGATGGTGGAAGTCATGGCGTGTCGCCTCCCTGAACCCTGTTATGCCTTGAACGCGGAAGCAGTCTGAACCCGGCGCGAAAAGTTTTCAACTTTAATCACACGTGGCCAATTTCGATCATCGCAATAAACCATGAACCACGCGAGCACGAACCGGTAGGGTCAGAGCGCGTGCCAGCCGTGTTAAGGGAATCCACAGATGCACACAGATCGCTGCTTCGCAGCGCAAACAGATAGCCCGCGACCAAGATTGTCCGCCGCGTACATCAGGCTATGACTGCGACGGCGCGAAGCGCCGTCATGAATGTGCAGTCTTTGAACGCCTGCCCGCCCGTCTGCTCGGGTCATCTGTGCGGATGCGCATCAGCGCATCCATCTGTGTGCATCTGTGGATTCCCTTATGATCGTTCCACACGCATCGCCCTCAAATGCACATAAAAACCGCCGCCCGGTGTCCCGGACGGCGGCTTCTGTCGTTTTGGCCCTCGCAGCGGTTAGCGGCGGAAGGTGATGCCAGCGGTCAGGCGGTAGCCCGGCCAGCTATTGCCCAGGATCGACGGCGTGCCATCGGCGAAGGAAGCGAACTCGCCCTGAGACTGAACAACAACTTCGTTATTGATGTTACGCGCTTCGAAGAACAGCTCGAGTTCCTTGGTAACCTTGTGGGTTGCCTTGAAGTCGATATAGGTCGTCTTGTCCGTATACATCGGCGAACCAGGATTATACGGCAGAATGGTGATACGGCCTTCCGAGGGGTTCGGATAGTTGTTGACCGTATTCGCCCCTTGGGCAGAGATACCCTGGAAGATCTGATCACGGCCTTGGATGGCAAGGCGGGCCGTCGTCGTACCGTCGTCGTACCAGATGGAAGCGTTATAGTAATACGACGGTTCGTTCACCGGCGGCAATGACGCACCGGTCAATAGGTCGTACCAACCTGATCTGGTCAGCGAGGATTCGATCTTCGCGTAGTTGCCATCGAAGCCAAGATACTTGAAGCGCCAAGGCAGGAAAGTGAATGCCATCTTGGTCGAAGCTTCGATACCCTTGCGAGAGAAGCCAGGAGCGTTTACCCAAGTCGGATAAAGGAAATCAATGTCCTCCAGTGACTCCCCGGTGATCGGATCGACAGCACCGGTACCTTCAAGGATTTTACCCGTGAAGCTCTGTTGCATGGGATCGCCACGAACAATCTTGTTCTTGAAGTAGGCCAACGAGAACATGGTGTCGCGGTTTGGATAGTATTCCACGCTGTAATTCTGGTTCAGCGACTCAAAAGGCTTCAGGCCTGGGTTGCCGATCGTACCGCAGTCGTTGGTGACATTGAGGTCCACGTCACGCTGGTCATAGGTACAGGTACCCGATGGCATCAGACGGCTCATCGGCGGTCGTGCAACCACCTCACCCCAGGTGTAACGGGCAACGACCTGGTCGTTGAAACCCCACAGGTTGAGGTTGACGCTCGGCAGCCAATCCTGAGTCACGCTCTCCATCGCCACCTGTTTAGTGACGCTGGCTGAAACGATGCCGGCGGCGGCATTTGGATTGCCTGCATTAAACGCCGAAGTCTTCTTAATGGCGGTAAAGGTCATGAAACCGTTACCCTTGGTCGAGGTCTCGACAAAGCGATAACCTCCGTTGCCGTCGAAACGCATGGACAGCGGCAGGTTGAGCTCCCAATCCACCATCAGGTAGGCGGCGGAATTCCGCTCCCAGGTATAGCTGAATGGACGGGTATATTCCTTGCCGTCGCTGCCGGTACACACTTTCAGGCAATCAAAATTGTAATGGGCGAGCGGATCGCCGCCTGCAGAATAGCGCGGGTCTTTGGAAGCCTCTGACACAAGGTCATAAAACTTCTTGACGTCGATCTGCTGCCAGCCATCAGTCAGGTTTCCGCGATCCGGATAGCTGTTATAGAACTGGTCCCAAGGATCCTTGAGGACTTGGCTGATCATATTGGCCAAGTCGGCTTCCGTAACAGTGAACAGACCTTCGTGATAATTGAACAGGTCGTTAAACGGCACAAAACCGTAATCACAGGGCTGCGCGCCAGCCGGAGCAGCGGTACCCGCCGTGCCGTAACGCGTGCTGTCGCAGGCGCGAATCCGGCCGCGATATGTCGCGTCTGGAACGATGATCGGATCGGACCACCCTGGACCACGATATGTAAGGGCAGCACCGGTTGTCGGGTTACGATTGACCACCGACTGGACGGTCATGTTGCCGCCGGTCCAGCCTTTTGCCTCTTGTTCACGGATGTTAAAGCCGGCGTAGACCTTGGTGAAGAAAGGCAAGGCGTCCGAAACATCATAGTCCGCATCAAGGCGAAGCGTCTTTTCAGTTGTTTCCTGCGCCCGCGGCGTGAACTGCATTTCGATTTCCGGGCTTACCCACGGCCGTTGCGCCGCGGTATAGGCAAGGACGGGGCGCGGCGCGGTTCCTGCTGGAGGCGTGCCGGTGCCACCTGCCGGAACGGCCGTCTGGCCGACCACCTGTGGGAATACCCTTGCGTAGAGCGCCGGATCGATGTTCGACAGATCGACCGATGGTGTGATGGTCCACAGGCCCGAAGGCGTAATGTCAAACGTCGCTTCACCGTAGGTATAACCCAAACCCATGCGGCGGTCGTAACGGGTGTATTCGGTCTTGCTTTGCCCCATGACAAAGTCGATATTCAGCTTCTCGCCGTGGTAGTTCCCACCGGCCGACAGGGTGAACGTTTTCCAGTCGTTGGTATTTTCGATCTGGTTGATCGTGTCTCGGCCGTCCGTGATCTTGAAGCTGGTCAGGTGGTGGGCATCATCAAAAACGACGCTGCCCGGTATAACGTTTGAAACAATGCCACGGACGTAGCGGTTGCCTTCAACCGTATTGTTGGCGTTGGACAAAACCGTGCCTTGGCTCACGCCGTCATAAAGGTAATAGCCGGAACCCGGAACTGCCGCACGCACAACCGGCAAACCGGGTGTGTCGATGAACGTACGCGTGCTCACACCAGCAGCCGTCGTGATGGCCGTTGGGTTAATACTCACTGCACCGCGATCATTAGTCAGCTGATGGTTGCTGACATTACGACGGCTGTAAGCCAGCTTACCAAAAACAGTGAGGTTGTCGGTTACGCGGTAGTCTGCGCGCAGGTCAAGCGCTGTACGCTTTTCATGGTCGCGGCGAACAAAATAGCGCGCCAGGGAAGGCGTATAATCATTCCATTGATTCAGACAGGTTTGCAGTTCTTGAACGCGCTGCGCGGAAGCAGCCGAGTTGGACTCATCATTGTTGGCCCCCGTCGTGGCTGGGTTATCGGCAATCGCGGGGAACCAGGCGTAGCAATCCGCCTTGCTTTGTGCGGCCTGAGACGCTGCTGCCAGTGTCTTCGGCGTCTTTAACTGGCCGCTGAGCGGACCGGTGCCGAAGGCCGAGCTGTTCGCAAAGGCCGTGTTGGCGATGTCGTGCTGGACAAGCGCGGGGTCAAGCGAATAGGTCTTTTCCGGCGAATTGTCGAAATCGATCAGGCGGAAGTGACCTGCGTTCCGGCTGGTAGCATTCTCGACTGCGTGACCATCGTTCTGCACCGTCGACTGCGAATAGTTGACCAGGATGCCGAGACGATCGTTCATGAATTTCCGGGCACCAACGAAGTTGATCGACGGCGTCCAGCGCTCGTTGATCGAGTTCATAGTGTTGCGCAGGCTGAGCGAAACGTAAGGCTTCTTGAAGTCAAGACCAGTACGCGTCTTGATAATGATCGAGCCGCCCAGACCACCTTCGGTCATGGCCGCCGTCGTCCCCTTGACGACGTCAACGCTCTTGATCATGTCAGCGGGGAATTCGCGGAAATCCTTGTTACGGCCGCTGCCGCCGGCCCACAGACCGCCGCTCGTGGTGTTTTCAAGGACGCCCAGGCCGTCGATTTCGACGTTGGTCTGATCAGAACTCGCGCCGCGCACCGTAACGCTGGTGCCTTCGTTGAAGTCGCCGCGTTCCAGCGCCACGCCGGCGATACGCGAAATGGCTTCACCGATGTTGCTGTCCGGGAACTTGCCGACGTCCTCGGCGACGATCGAATCTGTCGCCGTCTTGGCGCGCTTCTTGCGATCGATCGACGAACGCTGCGAGGCGCGCGTGCCGACGATGACGACGGCGTCATCATTGCTGGCGGCCGGATCGGCCGGCGCGGCGTCCTGGGCGTAGGACATGGCCGGAACGGCCGCCAGACCAAGCGCGATCAGAGCGGTCGTGCCCTGAAGGTACTTAGCGAAACTCATTTTGGAACCCCTGATCACTTTAGATACTCCTCCTGAAGCGGCCTTAAGGCCTTTTTTCTGGTTTGCCGATCGCTTCAGCCCCGAACCGCGCCCGCCGTGTAAGAACAGGGTGCGCACACGAGTCTAAATCCACCCGGCTGTGTAATTATGCTTGCGTGATTGATAATGACAAGTCAATCAGAACGGTGACTTTTTGCGCATGCACACTACGGATTTTGATCATTTCGCGGCAGGTACGTAGTAAAAAAATCACACAAATGACATCGGTTTGCCTAATTTGATACGGTTGGAAAGGCTTACCGCAACTATACGCAACCATTTCAAATATTGAGAAAAATGACTAAATTATTGAAAAATAAAAACTTTATAAAATTCCAACAAATACAAAGCGTTCCTTGTGACTTAGCCGCCGATGACCAATTGTTGGACAAACGGCGGCCAATTGTGTCGAAGTTTCAAAATTGACGATGATCGGTTTTGATTAATATCAATCACGCCGCTTTTACAACTGCCACGGCGTAGGTATGGATCGGGCCGTGCATGTTAGAGCGGAAGACCAGCCATTTGCCGTCCGGTGTGAACTGAAGATTGGGTTCGGTTCGATAATCGTGCGTCTTCATATTGACCAGCTTCTCGGCCCTGAGCACGCCTGGCCTGACAAGCTCCGCCGCATTGGGCGCCGATACGCCCAGATCCTCTATGATTTCCGGCCGGAACAGATAGATCCACTTGCCGTTCTTGGCCTTGGCGACCATCTCCTCGTCGCCGCCGTCGCCCGCATAGAGCGTGCCGTCGCGGCTGATCTGAAAGTGCACAGACCATTCGTCGCGGTCCATGTGGTACCAGATGCGCTTGTGTGTCTTCAGGTCATAGGTCGCCAGCCAGAAGTCCTCGCCACGCGGGGTCTGCAGATCATAGATGACCTGCTGGCCGTCGAAGCTGAAGAATTCATGCCCGGCGATTTCCATATTCATCGAACGCTTGTGGATGTTCTGCTTTTGCGTGCCATCGGTGCGGATCGTCCAGATGCGGTCGACGCTGTGCCATGGTCCTTCGTGGCAATACATCAGTTGATGCGGATCGGCTGGTGAGAACTGGACGTGGTTCAGCCAGTCGGTCGACGCCGTCACGACCCGGCGCTCGCCCGTCTTGATATCAAGCGTGAAAACCTCCATCGGGATGTTCTGCGCCAGGCGATCGGCCATGCGGACCTCCTTGGCGGCGGCAAAGCTTAACGGCTTGCCGTCCGGACCAACGGCGTTATAGCCGCCGTCGGTACCGGCGATCTTGGGGCCGGGCTGAAGGTCGTAATTGCGCTCGGCCCAAGTGCCCGCCAGCAGGGTATCGTCGGCATTGACGGTCGATATCCCGCCCTTGATATTCGTGGCGATGGTCGTGATCTTGCCGGTGTTCATGTTGACCGCGGCGATTTCCGCCCCGCCAGGCTTGCCGTCCGCGCCCATTGCGAACTTGCGCGCATAAAGGATCGGCTTGGTTCGCGACACCATCAGCGTCCGCCACGCCTTGCCAGGCACCAGGATCGAACTTTTCCAGGTGGCGAGGTCGGTCTTCATGATGCCGGATGGCGAGTCATAGACCATCCACTTGCCGTCGGCGGTAAAAGCATTGTCGTGGAAATAGAGTGACTTGGAATCGTCCTCTTCCGAAATGCGGATGATACGATGCCCCGTGTCTTTATCCACCCAATCCTTGGGTAACGGCTTTGCCGGATCGGCGGCGACAGCCGGCATGGCTGCGACGGCGGTGATAGCGGCGGCGCTCAGCAGAAACTCGCGTTTGTTCATCGAGGTTTTCCTTCTTATTTGACAGGAAGTTCGAACGGGCTCGCCGGCAACCCGTCGCGGTTATAGAGATTGACGATGGGCGTTCCCGCCCAGGCATAACGGACGCGCACAGTATCTGTGGGCGCCTCCAGCACGACGGTATCGCCGTCGATCTTCGCAGGGACAAAGGCGCACGCCGCAGCGCACGCCTCGAAGCCGAGCACCGCCGTGCCCGAATAGCTGACCAGTCCCTTGCCTATATTCTCGAAGCGGATGCGGACCGTGGCGCCTTCACGGCTGGCAGACAAAGGGAGGGGCGAGGCCGGACCCGACTGGCCGTAGATGATGCGGTTGGCCTCCAAAGCCATCCGGTGCGCCACCTCCTGCTTTTCCGGCGAGTGAATATCGCGCGGATTGCCGAGGTCAATGGTCACAGCCAGGCCGGTCTGCGGCAAGGTCTTCGCTGTCAGGCGCTGGACTTCGCGGATTTCGGCAAAGCCCGACTGTCCGGGTTCGGCCGTCATCGGGCCATAGCCGGTCAGTTGCGTGATCAGGAACGGCAGGGGCTGTCCGGTACGCGCGCGCCAGCCCTTGATCATTTCCGGCAGCAGCCTGGCATAGAGCGGCGCCTGTGCGATATTCTGTTCGCCCTGGAACCACAGGACGCCCTTGTATCCATAATTCTCAATGGGGCCGATCATGGCATTATAGAGGTTGGCATTGCCGCGCGTCGGCACCCACGGCACAAACGGCGGATGGGCGGCCCCGGTGCGGAAATCGACCGCGACCTTATATTTCCATGTCCCGGCCAACGGGATCTTGTCGTTGCCCACAGCCAGAAAGACCTCTTCCGGCGTAGAGCGAAGGCCGCCACCGCCGCTCTCGTCGATGGCGCGCACGGCGATGACATTGTCGCCGGCCTTGAGCACACCAGCGGGGATCACATAGGCGCGTTTGATGGCCGGACCAACGGTCTCACCAATCTTGACGCCGTTGATGAAGGTGATGTCGCGCTCATCGACCGTGGCGAGGTTGAGCGTTGCGGATGCGGCCGCCTGCTCCGCCGTCAGCGTGACGTGCTTGCGGAACCAGACCGCGCCATCGAGTTCGTTAAGGTCGTCGCGGCCCTGGTCTTCCCAGATGCGCGGCAGCCAGACCGTGCCCCAGCCGCTGTCGTCGGTGGCCGGATCATACCACTTGTCCTTCGTGCCCGGGTCATTGGCCTGCGCCCACGTTGCGGTACCGGCAAAGATGGTCGCTTCGGCAGCCTTCGGGTCTTTGGCGTACGAGTCGAGCAATTTCAGATTGTCGTCGAAACCGCCGACCTTTTTCAACGCCTCTGCTGGCAGCCAGTCCTGAATCATCGACCCGCCCCAGCTTGAATGGACAAGGCCGACAGGGACGCTCTGCGTCTTCTGGATTTCCCGCCCGAAGAAGTAACAAACGGCGGAAAAGTCGGCGGCAGTCTGGCGGCTGGCAACCACCCATTTGACCGGCGTCAGCGGCACACCCAGCAAACGCGGCGATCCGCGCCGATCGACGTGCAAATAGCGAATATTTGGGGTGTCGGCCTTGCTTATCTCGTCGGCGGTATTGCGCGACTGCGACACGGTAAACTGCATGTTCGACTGGCCGGAACACAGGAAGACATCGCCGATGAGCAGGTCATGAATGTCCGCCGCCTGCCCGTCGCTGGCCTTGACCGAAAGGTCATAGGGACCGCCCGCTGTCATCGCCGGGAGGGTCGCCGACCAGACGCCGTCCTTGCCGGCTTTTGCGGTCTGGCTTTTACCGCTCAGGGTAACCGTGACGCTGACGCCCGGCTTGACCCAGCCATGGATTTTCACCGGCTGGTCGCGTTGCAGAACGGCGTGGTCCTGGAACAAGGGGTGAAGGAGGGGCCGCTCTTGCGCCCGTGCATTCGTGACGGCCAGCGCCAGACATGCGCCGATAAGAGACACTGCGACCTTCATGATGTCCTCGCTGCTGCACGATCTCAGCCGTGCTGAACGCGACCTTACGCCAGGTCACAGCAAAATCAATCAAATTAGCGCATTATTGATCAGAGAGCTTACGGACTTCGAGATCGGAATAGGCGGCGATCAATGGCGCCATCTGACGGAACCCGATACTCCCCTGCCCTGGAACGGTTTCGCCGGCCCTGGCGTCCCACGAAACCACCGGCAGGTCGTTGATCAGGAAGCGCACGCCGCGCGGCGATTTGCGCACCCGAATGCGATAGGGCGGCGTGGCGTCCTTGACGTCCGGCAGCGGATCAGGCCCCTGCGCCAGCAGTTCGAAGCCCGGCGCGCGGCGTAGATTGCTGAGGTGAAAGGCGCGTTCTTCCGGCCAGCGCCTGCGGAAATAGGCGATCTGAAGCGCCGAGATATCCGACTGGGTATATTGGTCATAGATGCCGGCGCGCGGTTTCAGCCGCTTGTCGAGCACATGGGCATCGCCACCGCCAGGCAGAAGACCGCGCGCGGCGAAGAACAGGATGCACAGGCCGGGTTCCTCGATCGGCCAGAAGTTCCAGCTGATCTCGACATTATCCGGGAAGACTTCCGGGCACCAGAAGACGAAGTTCGACGCCTGGCCCTTCTCGGCCGACAGCTTGTTGCGCAACCGCATGCGGCCAAGCTCGAAGTCGATCAGCGCCTCGCCTTCGAGGTGGAAGTCCTTGATTTCGGCGGGCGTGGCCAGTGGATTGCGGTAGATGACGTCGCCGGTCGCGCGGGCGGGAAGCGCGGCCATGGCGGCGGTGCCGAGCGTGGCAGCTAAAAAATCTCGTCTATCAAATTGGGTCATAGGAACCGTATTGCTTCCCTTCTCCCCACCTGAGGGGAGAAGGTGGTCGAGCGTGCTCGACCGGATGAGGGGTTAACGCACTTTCCGCGCGCGCGTCTTCCTCCAACTTACCCTCACCCTAGCCCTCTCCCCTCAAGTGGGGAGAGGGGACTCAGAGGAGAAGGAAAAACTAAACAATCCCGCCGCCGAGGCTCGGATTGAATACCCGCGTCTCGGCCTTGAGCGCCCGGTACGACGACGCGCGGTAACAGGCAATCGGATCGATGGCCCCGCCCTTGCGCATCCGCGCCGCAGCCAGGGCCGGACGAACATCGGTCTCAAACGCCAGCCGCAACGAATTGTGCGCCATGATGACGTCGTTGTCGGCCTGATAGCCTTTCAACGCCTCGCGATCGACGATCAGCGCCTTGACATAGGCGCCCGCAATGGCGCGTGCCGAGTTCAGCAGGCTTTCGATCGGGTCGGTGACGTTGTGCGACTGGTCCATCATGTAGGACGGATTGTAGCCACTGCGGGCGCGGCGTTCCGCCGACACCAGCTCATTGAACACCAGGAACAGCTGGAACGGATTGATCGAACCGGTGTCGAGATCATCGTCGCCGTATTTCGAGTCGTTGAAATGAAAGCCGCCCAGCTTGCCGAACTGGGCCAGCCGCGCCACGATCATTTCGATGTTCACATTGGGACCGTGGTGGCCGAGATCCACCAGGCACTGCGCCTTGTCGCCCAATGCCTGGGCGCACAATATGCTGGTGCCCCAGTCCTGGATGACGGTCGAATAGAGCGCCGGCTCGTACATCTTGTGCTCGATCAAGAGGCGCCAGTCATGGGGCAGCTCAGCATAAACGCTGCGCAGGGACTCCAGATATCGCTCCAGCGTGTCGGTGAATTCGCACTGGCCGGGGAAATTCGAACCGTCGCCGATCCACACGGTCAGGGCCTTGGACCCCAACTGACGGCCGATCTCGATGCATTGCAGGTTGTGGTCGATGGCCTGCTGGCGCGTCTGAGGATTGGCATGGCTGAGCGAACCGAACTTGTAGGAACGCTTCTGGCCGGCCTGGTCCTGGAAGGTGTTGGAATTGATGGCGTCGAAACCCATGCCGTGCGCTTCGCCGAACTGGCGCAGCGCCATATAATCTTCTGTCAGGTCCCACGGAAAATGCAGCGACACGCGCGGCGTCAAACCGGTCAGTTGCTGGACGACCGAGCAATCCTCGATCTTTTCATAGACGTCATTGGGCTCACCGGCCAGTGGG
>CAMLLA010000056.1 GCA_946480525.1 uncultured Asticcacaulis sp.
AGAAGCCTACAGCCTCGGCATGTCGGGCGGCTATGAGTACGACACCGACATCCTGCGTTATGGCTATACGTCGCCGACCACACCGGCCCAGACGTTTGACTACGACATGGAGACGCGCGAACGCGTCTTGCGCAAGACTCAGGTCATCCCGTCGGGCCATAATCCGGCCGACTATGTCGCGCGCCGCCTCTATGCGACGGCCCCCGACGGCGAAGAGGTGCCGATCACCGTGCTTATGAAGGCTGGCACGCCTTTGGACGGCAAGGCGCCGCTCCTGCTCTACGGCTATGGCTCCTACGGCATGCCGATGGACCCGGGCTTTTCGATCCGTTCTTTGAGCCTCGTCAATCGCGGCTGGATCTACGCCATCGCCCATATCCGCGGCGGTTCCGAAAAAGGCTATGGCTGGTTCCTGGATGGCAGAAAGGACAAGAAGACCAATACTTTCAGCGACTTTATCGCCTGTGCTGAATCATTGTGTGAAGCCGGTTACGGCTCAAAGGGCCGTATCGTCGCCTATGGCGGCTCAGCCGGCGGCATGTTGATGGGCGCGGTCGTCAATATGCGCCCGGACCTGTGGGCAGGCGTCATCGGCGCCGTGCCGTTCATCGACGTCCTGAACACGATGAGCGACGTCTCCCTGCCCCTCACCCCTCCGGAATGGCCGGAATGGGGCAATCCGCTCGAGGATAAGGCGGCCTACGACTACATCAAGTCCTATAGCCCCTACGACAATATCGACGCCAAACCCTATCCGCCGGTGCTGGCGACGGGGGGCCTGAGCGACACGCGCGTCACCTACTGGGAGCCGATGAAGTGGATCGCGCGCTTACGCGAAAAATCGACCTCGGGCGCGCCCATGCTGCTGAAGATCAATATGGACGCGGGCCACGGCGGCGCGTCGGGCCGCTTTGATTTCCTGAAGGAAATCGCCTTTGACTATGCGTTTGCGATCTGGGCGATGGACAAGTCATGGCAGTAGTCATCAGAGCCGCGGCGCAAGGCGATATCGCCGCCATTACCGCTATCTACGGCTATAATGTTTTGCACGGCACCGGCACCTTTGCGCTGGAGCCGCCTTCCGAAGACGACATGCTGGCGGGCTTTCACAATGTACAGTCGATGAGCCTGCCCTATCTGGTCGCAACGGAAGGCGATGAGGTGGTGGGCTTTGCCTACGCCGCGCCGTTCCGGCCGCGCCCGGCCTATAAGTACGGCGTCGAGAACAGCATTTATCTTGCGGCCGGCCATACCGGCAAGGGCACGGGTAAGGCGCTTCTCAATGAGCTGATCACGCTCTGCACCGCACGCGGTCTCTACGCCATGATCGCCGTCATCGGTGACCGCGACAACGCCGCCTCGATCGGCGTCCACCGCGCCTGTGGCTTTGTCGAGACCGGCGCCCTGCCGCGCGTCGGCTTCAAGTTCGGCCGCTGGCTTGACGTCGTCTTCATGATGCGCGACCTGTTACCTGCGACCGACAGCCCCGAAGGCGACGGCTGGGCGGGCTGACAACAAAACATAGGGGGAAGACCATGAAAACCTTCGTGCTGCGTTTCCTGATGTATCTCGCGGGCTTCTCGGCCCTGACCGCGTTCGTATTCTATTACAGCTCACGAAGCCGCCCGGCGCTTCTGCAGCACCTGGCGCCGGAAAACTTTCCCGAATTCGCGCCCGTCGTCATAGGCGTCGTGGCCGCCTGCGCCTTTGTTGTGGCGGGTGTACATGGCCTGTTGGATGTCGGCAGCAAGCACAAACAGACCAGGTAGGCCAAACGCAGGTGGTCTGAGTCTATTTCTCACCGTAAAATCCAGAGTAAGTTCCCAATGCAAAAGCCTGGCAGTTTCATTTCGTCGCTCCAAGAAAGTTGGGAAACACCGTTGATCGTTAAACCGTTAGAGAGAGACGCATCGGGTTACATGACGACATTACTACCGTCTCCCGGGACGGATGTAGCTTACGGTCTATGGATTGAGGAGCTGGATGACGAAGTCACTATTGGCTTCGACTACAGTCACAGTCATTACGAGTGGCCGCCACAACCTCGCAATTCCGTTAATTCGATCTGGTGGAACCCATCTTCACTTCTCGAAGCCATCTTAGCAGAAAAAATTGTCGCCTACTCCGGCTGGAAAGACGGAGAACTTCGTGTAGGCGCGTTCGATGGTCCCGAGAGCAGGCCTGACTTCAGTGTTCCCAATCTCCAACGCTTGCGCGTGAGGTCATGGCTTGGAACATTTAATCGCGATGTCGCACTGTAGCGCACGCACGGAAAGCTACCTATCGCTAGGCAGTCACCGCGCGTGCATCTTTTGCATTCGGCTTTTGAAAGCTTCCGAATCGAAGGGCTGCGGCGTTCCACTGCTTTCGGCTTCGATCAATGCGGCCCAGACGGTTTTAATCGGGGGCTTGACGACGGCATTGTGGCGATCGGCTACGCTAAAGGTCTTGCGAACAGTCGCCATATTTCCCGTTCCGAACACAGTATTGTTGGTGCGATTTTAAGCAGACTGTATTGAGGCAAAATATGCAAATGGGACGCCCACGAACCGCAGGTTTCCGACACGCATCCAATCTGAACTATCAGGAAAGAGAAGTGGCTGGGGAACTAGGACTCGAACCTAGAATGACGGTACCAAAAACCGGAGTGTTACCATTACACCATTCCCCAGCAAAAGCTGGCCTCACCGGCTGAACCACAAGGGCTTGCGCCGGGAGAGGCGGTGAGATAGCGCAAGGTTTCCGCCAACGCAATCCCTTGATTGTGTTTTCCGGCAACTTTTTCAACAGCCTTTTGCACCGGACCTCATGCCTGCGCCTGCCCTGCCGAAATGCGTACTCCTTCCCGGCCTCGACGGCAGCGGGATCTTCTTTGTTGACCTCGTCAAAGCGCTGGAGGGCAAGGCGGAGACACTGGTGCTCACCTATCCCGGGCACGGTCCGCAGTCCTACGCGGCGCTGGCCGATCATCTCAGGCGCCAGATGCCCGACGGCGACTATGTGTTGGTGGGCGAATCGTTTGGCGGCCCCCTGGCGATTCTTTTGGCGGGCCAGGCGGAAGTGAAGCCAAAAGGCCTGATTCTGGCAGCCAGCTTCGTCCACAATCCGTTTCCGCTGCTTGGCGGGCTGTTCGGCCCTGCCCTGCCCGGCCTGCTCAACGCCAAGGCCCTGCCGGTCATGGAATCGGTGTTGCTGCGTCCGGGCGACCACGACCTGGCGTGGAAGCTGTTCCAGACGGTGTCGAAGCTCAGTCCAGACGTCGTGAAGGACCGCATCAAGGCGGTGACCACCTGCGATGTCACCAAACCACTGGCGCAACTGGATATGCCGATCCTTTACCTGCAAGGATCCGAGGACAAGCTCATCTCCGCGGCGCATGGCGCATTGGTCGCCGCCAAGGGTAAGTCGGTGACGATGGCGCGCGTGGCGACGCCGCACTTCGTCCTGCAATATGATGTCGGCACGACCGTCCGTGACAACATCCTGCCCTTCCTTCAGGCCGTGGCATGACCCATCTCACCCAAGACGTCGCGAGATATAACGCCCTGATGGCATTCAGCTTTCATCACTTTACCGGTGAAGATATCTTACCCGATGCCCGACGACTCGGCGCCATGGACGTGGCCGTGGCCATGTTCAAAGCCCCGGTCGCTATCGTCTCGCACGGCACCGAAGCCGACCCAATCTTCCGCTACGCCAATGCCAAAGCGCTCGATCTCTGGCAGATGGATTGGGACACCTTTACCCGCCTGCCGTCGCGCCACAGTGCCGAACCGCAAAGCGATGTCCAGACCGACCGCAACCGGTCATTGAAGGCCGTCGCGGAAAACGGCTTTGTCGACGGCTATTCGGCAGTCCGCATCTCAAGCCGGGGCCGTCGCTTCGAAATCCGCGACACCGTCCTTTGGAATGTCATCGATCACGACGGCATCCGCCATGGCCAGGCCGCCTTTATCCGCGATTGGCGATACCTCTGATCCGTGTTATTGGCCGCCCATGTTCGAGCAAGGTTCCCCGCCGCAGCCATTTGTGATTGCTGCCTTTTATCATTTCTTCCCGTTTCCGCAGTTCGAAGCCATGCAGGCCCCGCTGCTCGATCGCTTGAAAGCCTTGGATATCAAGGGCTCGCTGCTGATCACGCGCGAAGGCGTGAACTCGACCATTTCCGGTACGCGTGAGGCCATCGACGCCTTTCTGGCCTATTTGCAAGACGACGTCATCGGCGGACCGATCCAGTGGAAGGAGTCCTACGCAGCCTTTCAGCCGTTCGGCAAGGCACGCGTGCGGCTCAAGAAGGAAACGATCTCTCTGGGTGAGCCGGTGTCGATGGAGCGCTTCGGCCAGTACGTAAAGCCGGCCGACTGGAACGCCCTGATCAGCCGCGACGATGTCGTCATTATCGACACGCGCAATGATTACGAGGTCAATCTCGGTACCTTCAAAAATGCCATCGACCCACAGATCCCGAACTTCAAGCACCTTCCCAGCTGGACGCGCGAACAGGCTGAAAGCCTTAAGGGAAAGAAGATCGCGACCTTTTGCACCGGCGGCATTCGCTGCGAGAAGTTCACCTCATGGCTGATCGACCAGGGCTTTGATGACGTCTATCACCTGCAAGGCGGCATCCTGCAATATCTTGAAGACGTGCCGAAGTCCGAATCCTTGTGGCAAGGTGAATGCTTTGTGTTCGATGAGCGAATCGCGGTCGACCACGACCTGAAACCTTCGCAGACCGCTGTCCTGTGTCTCTATTGCGATCATGCCCTGACCGCCGAAGACCAGCAAAGCACGGCCTATGTCAAAGGCCAGTCCTGCCCGCACTGCCTTGGCCGCGAAGACCACGCCCACGATCAGCCAAAACGCAAAGCTTTTCCCGGCCGCACGAAATTTTAGCGTCTCTCGGCTAATGTGATGATGTAGCACGGTCACAATCGCTATTTTTGACGGACCTTCGGCCAAAATGACAGCGACTTCATTTGACCTTCGCGCATTAACGATTATGTTGTTAGCCGGATGCGTCGTTTCGGCGCGACGGGGGTGCCTTGGTTTTTAAACCACGGCAAATACTAAGGGGACACCGGGTTCGCATGAAGCAGTTTTTCATCACCTTGACCGCTGCGATCACGGCCTTGATCATCGTTCTGGTCGGCCTGCCCATCGTCCTGATCGCGGTCATTGCCGGCGCCTCAAAACCGCAGACGACCGGCGACATCGTCCTGTCACTCGACCTGCGCGAAAAGATGACCGACCAGACGCGGTCGCAACCCTTTGATTTCCTGACCGGGCGGTCCATGTCGACCATGGAAACGGTGCAGGTCCTGCACCGCGCCGCCGACGACGTCCACGTCAAGGCCGTGTTCGTCCGCCTGCCGGAAGGCGGCATGTCGCCCGCCGCCGCCGAAGAAATCCGCGACGCCATCATCTACGTCCGCCGCGCGTCCAAGCCGGTCATCGCCCACAGCCAGGGCCTCTACCCCGACACCATGGTGATTTCGTCCTACATGGTCGGCTCGTCGGCCAGCGAACTGTGGATGCAGCCGCGGTCGTCCTTCCAGGTCACCGGCATCGCCACCTCGACCATGTTCCTGAAGCGCGCTTTCGACAAGTACGGCATCAACGCCCAGTACGAACAGCGCGCCGAGTTCAAGAACGCCGTCAATCCATATCTCTATGACGATTACACCCCCGCGCACCGCGAAGCACAACTGTCGTGGATGGGCAGCATCTACGACACCACGCTGAAAACCATCGCGCACGACCGCCGCATCGACCCGGTCAAGCTCAAGGAAACCATCGAAGCCGGCCCCTACGGCGCCGAGCAGGCCCAACAGCTGGGTCTGGTCAGCCACCTCGGGCAGGTGCACGATGCCGAGGCGGCAGCGCTCAAGCGCGGCGAAAACGCCAAGGTCATGGATCTGCGCGAATATCAGCGCACCCTGAGCCCCGACACGAAGGGCGATGTCATCGCGGTCATCGACGGCGAAGGCGCCATCATGACCGGCAAGCAGGCGGGCGGTTTCGGCAGCGATCCGAACATGATGTCGGACGAAGTCTCCGAAGCCTTCCACAAAGCGGCCAAAGACAAGAAGGTCAAGGCGATCGTCTTCCGCGTCTCCTCGCCTGGCGGGTCGGATACCGCGTCCGAACAGATCGCAACGGCCATGCAGTCCGCCAAGGAAGCCGGCAAGCCCGTCGTCGTCTCGATGGGGGAATACGCGGCCTCGGGTGGCTACTGGGTGTCGGCCGGCGCCTCGTCGATCGTGGCCAATCCTTCGACCCTGACCGGCTCGATTGGCGTCTTCGGCGGTAAGTTCGCCATCGGCGACGGCCTCAGCAAGCTTGGCGTCGACGTCCGCGATATTGCCGTCGGCGGTGATTACAGTTCAGCCTTCAGTGAGGCCAAGGGCTTCACTCCGACCCAGCGTGCGGCACTGTCCGCCTGGATCGATCAGATCTACAACGGCTTCATCGTTCACGTCGCCTCCAACCGCAAAATCCCGGTCGAACAGGTCCAGGAAATTGCCAAGGGCCGCGTATGGACGGGAGAACAAGCCAAGGGCATTCACCTGGTGGACAAGACCGGCGGTTTCTATACCGCCGTCGACGAAGCCAAGGCCCTGGCGAAGATCGACCGTTCGGCCGACGTCCGGCTGGTCACCTATTCGGGCTCGGGTAAGGGCGGGTCAGCTGGCAGCCTGACCAGCAGCCTGCAAATGGCGGCGTCGGGCCTGCGCACCCTCTCCTTCCTCGGTTGGGCAATGAGCGATCCCAAGGCCGAAGCGGTCATGGACAAAATCGCCGATCAGCGCCTGCGCGAAGAAGGCGCAACCGTTCTGGCGCCGAAGGCCTACGAAGACAGCACACGCTGATCAAAATCGGACTCAACGACGAAATGAAGGCGCTCCCACGGGAGCGCCTTTCTTATTTTAAGTGGACCGTCGCGTTCGGAGATGCTTGGCTCCGCCGCCTAGCCCATCGAAAATGCGTAACATTCGACCGATGGATAGTTAAGTCCAGTTCTACCTCGCTGAGCAAATGGCTGGGATCGTTTGTTGATTCCAACGCGGGCCAATCGCTGCCGTACCATAGCGCTATGGAAATGCCAGACTTGACCAGAGATGTCAGCAATGCAAACCCTTAAATGGCAGCCCGGCATTCATCTCCTGTCGCGCCAGGCAGAAGATGCCGCCGAAGTCTGTCGCATGCGATCTTGGGACCACGACATCACTGCATGGTCCACGTCAAAAATACCCCTCGCCACTTCCGTCAGATGACACTCACCGCTCGGAACAAGCTCCAGTCCGCGACATAGGGAGGATATCCACCGGCGCGTTGACAACACAAAACTGCGTCACAGCCGGCCAGAACCCGCCTCGCAATCTCAGGCATGGGCATAAAAAAACGGCGGAAGGTTTCCCTTCCGCCGCTCTCTCTTATCAGGAGTACTGGTACTTAGAACTTGTACTTGGCGCCCAGACGGACGGTACGCGGCATCTGGTAGCTGGACGGCAGGCCGTACATTGCGGACAGGGTGCCCACACCACCGACTTCACCATTTTCATGGAACTGGTCGGCGCCCTTGGCGTCGAACAGGTTGAAGACTTCGGCCGTCAGAGCCACGGCGCCGACAGTCAGCGGGATCTCGTAAGTCGCCGAAACGTCGACCTTGTTGATCCAGTCACCGTCAAACGACTTGCCGCGCGGCGTCAGCTTGCCGTTGCAGTACCATGCCGTCGCCGTGGTCGCGACAGCGCGGCCATCGTTGAGCGGATAGTAGCCAATACAGCCGTACTTACGCGGCGACAGCATCGAGGCCGAACCGCCGATCATCAGGCGATCATTGACCTGGTAAGCGCCGTACGCCTTCAGGGAGATGCCGTGGTGGTTCGGCAGCAGACCGAAGGAGCCGTCGGTCCAGCCGGGTTCGTCGAAGTCCTGCGTCAGGCCGGTATCGTCCTGACCGTTGTCCGACTTCACGCCGCCTTCGATGTTGCCTTCCGACTTGGAAAGCACCAGCGAGCCCGAGGCGAACCACTTGCCGTCCCACGGACGCGACAGGGTGAAGCTCAGGGCTTCGTAGGTACGTTCCGCCTTCGGGAAGCCAAGGACGTCGGCCGGCAGGGTAACGGTCTTGCCCGCAGCGTCGTCGAAGCTGTCGCCCAGGGTGACGACAACGTCCTTGCCCGGATTGATCAGGACATAGCCCGAGCCACCGAACGAGCCACAGTCGTCGCTGTCGATTTCGCCTTCGGCTTCGAGATAGTCACATGCGAAGCCGCCGACATCCAGATCCGCGTCTTCCATGACCGCGCCCAAGGTCCGGTACATGTAGTTGACGCTGCCGGTCCAGCCGTTCGAGAAGCGCTTTTCCAGGCCGAGGATATACTCGTCGGTGTACTGGGGCTCCAGGTTATGGCTGACAACCGTTTCCGGTCCGGGTGCAATACCGTTGGACAGGACCGAGTGAACCAGCTGGGTACCGAGGACAGGGACCAGGGTGGTCGCATCGCGGCTGGTGTAGGTATAGTAGTCTTCGATGAAGTTTTCGGCGCCGGCCAGACGGATGTTGGTGTTGCCGGCGATCGGCAGGTAGTAGCGGCCGACGAAAGCCGTCAACTTGGTCGTCTTGTCGCCGAACACGTCATAAGACAGGCCGAGACGCGGAGCCACTTGGTTTTCCGAGTTCAGGAACGCGACGCCATTGGCGTTATAGTTCGTGAACGTGTCGTTGCGGATGCCCAGGTTCAGGATCAGGCGATCGTTGATTGTCCAGCTGTCCTGAATGTAGAAGGCCGTGTTCTTGATGTCGAAGATACCACCCGAGAACAGGGTGCGCACGCGGACGCAGTTATTCGTGATGGTGCCCGACGAACCGCAGTTCGTGTTCGGACCGTAGTAGCGGTAATAGATGCCACCGGAATATTGAGACGTATTGTTTGCGGTCAGTTGCTCCTGATCGGCGCCGACCTTCAGGTGGTGGCGGCCAGCCAGGTTGAAGTAGAAGTCCGCGTCGATACGCAGGTTTTCGCGCAGGTCGTTGCCGACTTCGACGAGCAGGGCCGGGTTGCCACGGACGACCGTGCCGTTTTCAAAGACGGCGGCGGCCGAGTCGAGCGCCGAAGCGGTCGTTTGGTCGAACGAGGAGCGACCGTACAGGGCGGAAACCGTAACCCAGTCCGCGAGCTTGCCGGTGTACTTGACGATGCGGGTCAGACCACCTTCGCCGGTGTAAACCGGATCGACGACGCCCGTGTCGTATTCATAGTTGTCGGTACGCGTCTGGTCGTCGACAAAGTAGGTGAATTCGACACGGTGGTCGGGGTTCAGCACGAAGTCGAGACGGCCGCCGTAGAACGGGTCTTCGCGGTTTTCAACGACGCGGCGATAGACAGTGCCGTCTTCCAGCGACTGCTCGCTCCACTCTTCGAAATCACGCTGGTTGTAGAAGGCGAAGAAGTAGATATGGTCCTTCATCAGCGGACCGGACAGGTAGACGGTCGAATCGACGTTGTTTACGCCACCCCAACCGCGCGTATAGGTCGGGTTGGCCGGGTCGCTGTCGAAGTCGAGCGCCGCGCGCGGCGACTGCGAAGCCAGCGAGTCCGGGGTGATGTAGGTCTGGATGCCGCCGTGGAATTCATTGGAACCGCCGCGGGTCGTCGCGATGAAGGCGCCGCCGGTCGAACGGCCGAATTCAGCCTGATAACCGCCGGTCTTGACTTCGACCTGGTCGTAGAAGTCGAACGGGATGGTCGTGCCACCCAGGAACGTACGGAAGTTCGTGACGTTCATACCGTTTACGTAATAAATGTTTTCAGCAGGCGACGAACCCGAGATCGACGGAGGACCGAAAACGTCATTCACCGAGATGCCCGGAACCAGATCGGCCAAGGCTTCGATCGAGCGGCCGACCGGAACGCGCGAGGCAACGGTCTGAACGTCAAGAACCGCGCCGGTGGTGGTGCGGTCGAAATCAAGGTTACGGCGGGCCTTGCCACGGACGACGACTTCGCCCGTTTGCGCAGGCGCAGCAGCGGCCAGGGTAAAGTCATAGTTCGAAGCCGAACCCAGGGTGACGGTGACGGTGTCGGTCGACCTGGTGCCGTCCGTGCCGGTGATCGTCACGTCGTACTGACCGACCGGAATCTGGGAGATCTGGAAACGTCCGGCGCTGTCGGCGGTCGCCGTCTGCGTAACACCGTTGGTCTTGCCGACGATCGTAACCGTCGCGCCGCCAGCGGCAGCGCCGCTTTCAGTCTTGACGTTGCCGACCAGGGTACCGCTGGTCAAATCCTGGGCGTGTGCGCCCGACGGCATCAGCAGGGCGGCGCTGGTTGCCAGCACGGCGGTGCCGGCAAGCACGGGGAATACCGCATTGCAGATTGTCGTCGTGGCCAGCAGGCCACTTCGCAAAGTAAGTTTTTTCACTCTTGTTTCTCCGGGTTACATTAGAGGGTGTAGGCGCACCCGCCGCAGTCCAGCATTACACGCTGTTAATGAAGTTAAATCGTGCTGTCGTAAATCCGTCAATCGCACGTCACGGATTTGTCCATATCAATTGAAACCTGTTTCAATAAAGTCACAGAAGCAACCTTCCCTTACGGAAAGGACGGATTCTACAAGGCTTTTTTTGCCCGTAAATTTTCCTGCTACAGCGCAAAGCATTCTTATAAAAAATTTATAAAAATCCGATTACTATTTTAAAAACCAATGTTCGCGTAACGGGGTGAAAATAACCCTATTATTGCTGATATGTAAAAAATTCTGTCATCGGGGTGCTCGGAAATTTTCCCGAAAAAATGTGGAATTCGGTCAAATTTCAACCACTTTCACCAGACGCAGTCTGTAAAAAATGCCGGGAAACAAATTGTGATCACGAAATTTTCTTTTGCGATCACCGCAAAATCCGGACGATTATTCAACGATAACGCGTACTGCGGCCAATGGCGACACCGGCTCAGGCGTACAACTGGCCACGATGACATGTATCAGGACGAGACTTAGAACCGCCGCCGCGATCCGTGCCGAACGTTTTGAAACAAATATAAGAACCCCGGATGCCATTTCGCCACTCCATGCCTCTTCAAGGCGAGCGAAAGCAAGTCATGTGCCAGGGCGGCTCACATCGCCTTGATCAGCTTCACCAGCCGGGATACCCGGCGGCAGTTGTCTCCCAGGTCGGGAATGTCATAACGGCCGACAGAGCGAATATCGACGCGGTGATTCTGTATCCGCACGACGACATCCGACCGGAAACCGTAAAGCCCATCCGTATGTGTTGCTTCGACCTGTTCCGGCGTCTGGCTGACCACCGTGTATTTTTCCGCCTTGAGCAGGCCGGCGACCTGAGCAGCAGTCAGCGCCTTGTTGAAGACGGGTTTGGCGGCAGGACAGGTCAACTGATTGATGTCCGCTACCGTCTTTCCTCCCCACGCCATGGACTCATTGCGTGGGACGCGGGGCAAATCTTCCACCCGCAAGGCATCCGGCCCCCGCGCCGCCGTCACTTTGTCGGAGAATACCAGCGGGTTGTCCCAGTCCGTGGCGACATCGGCGATGGGCGGAAAAGCTTTCAGGGCTTTCTGGAAGGCGTAGAACCCCGCGACGTAGCTGCCTGAAACAAAGACAGCCGCCAGCGCCCAGAAGGCCAGCCGCCCGGGCGACATGAACAGCGAAATCAGGAGCGAGAGGACCGACACAGCGAGGGCGCTCAGCGCAATCTTGGGGCCGTAACCCAGCGTCAGGGTCCGAAACCCAAGATCCGCGTTCAGGTACCCCAGACGCGTGACGATCAATACGGCCACGAAATACACGCCCGTAAGCACGGCCAGGATAACGGCCAAGTGAGCAAAGGCCAGGCCCTTACGGGCTTTGGAAGAATCTACCGTCAAGGTGTTATTGCGTCCCGCACGCCGATAACTTTACTGAATACCAGAACGCCACGATTGTTTCGTGGGCACCCTCTTTTATAGCCGGAGAAATGACGGTTCGATGTGTCCACGATCCCCCGGATCAGAACCAATCTTCCCCCCGCTCCCCTGTTTGGTCGAGAATTTGCCACGAAATCGCCGCAGGTTCAACGGCTTCTTGCGCAACCGCTACGTCAGGCGTCGCGTCAGACACGTCCCGGACGCGGGCGCTGACCCGTTGCCGCCGGATTTCACGGTCGACATTCAGCCAGACCCCGTCAAACCGGACGCCCGCGTCCACTGCCGAGGCTTCCGCCTCCTCACGCCAGTGCGCCTCGCGAAACGTGGCGTCGAGGAGGACTGCCTGACCGGCCTGCGCCACGCCCCGCCCCAGGGCAAAGAGGTGGGCATAGGTTCGCCGCGTTTCATCGCCGGCATAGGCTTCACGCGGCAGAGGCTCGAAGGGCGGCCAGTTCCACAGGCGCTTGCGCAGTTCGTCACTGCGCAGGACCACTGCGCCCGGCGCCCTGCCTTTATTGGCCGCAACCGCGCGCGCATAGGTGCTCTTGCCTGAGCCTGACAACCCTCCGACCGCCGTCAGACTGGCCGTAACGGGCTTGAGGAAGGCGCGCGCCGCATCGAGATACATCCGTGCCTGGTCATTTTCACCGTTGTTGGCGCTTACGTGGCAACGCACGCCGGCGCGTACCGACATGAACAATGGCAGCAATCGCAGTCCTTCGTACAATCCGGCTTCGCCTTCGGATCGCGCGGCCTGTTCCAGCCACGCATTCATGATCCGGTTGGCCGCCGTCCTGCGACCCCGCACCCACAGATCCATCAACAGAAAGCCAAGGTCGTAGAGCACGTCTATCCAGCTCAGACGGTCATTGAACTCGATGCAGTCGAACAACACCGGCCGGCCACCTTCGATGAGGATGTTACCTAGATGCAGGTCCCCGTGGCACCGCCGCACATGACCGTCGGCAAAGCGGCGACAAACCAGCGAAACGACGTCCTTATAGGCGTCGTTGACCTCGATGCGATAAGCGGCAATGTCCGCGGTGCTCAATATCCCATCGAAGTGCGATATGTTTTTATCATTTGAATCAATTACATATTTTATATTGTGGATATGCTGTTCGTCACGACACACCTCGGCGCCTGCGTGGAACCGCGCAATGCTTTCACCCAGTTCCTGCATCAGCTCCATATCCGGTGACCAATCCGGTTCAGCGCTGCATTCCGCCAGAACGGCCGAAGTGTCGAACCGCCGCATCACCAGAACGGCCTCGCCTTCGACCTCGCTCACCTCTTTATAGATGTCAGCGGCGGTCCGACGATTGAACACCAGTTCGCGTTCCAGCGCCACGCGCCGCTTTTCCGGCGAGGTAAAGTCGAGAAAGCCGAAATCGACGCTCTTCTTGAGCTTATAGGCTGTGTCGTTTTTCAAGATGACGGTAGCGCAGGAGGTTTCGATCACGCGATCGGCGCCGCTCGACAGGACCTTCAGGGCGTTTTGCAGGGACATGATCCACGCCGCTAAGCTCTTTTGCACGCTTTGGCAACTGCCGCTTGACCGGCAAAACGCCGGCTGGCAAGGACAGGCATGTCCCTACACGCTCCTCCGACTATCGCAGATACCGTCCAGGCCCTGATCTTCGACTGCGACGGCACGCTTGCCGACACCTTTGCGGCGCACTACCGCACGTTCAAATCGGCGCTTATTCCTTACAATGTGGAATTTACCACGGCATTCTATGCCGCAAGACTTGGATTGTCGCGCCGGCAGATGCTGGCGGCCCTGCAGGCCGAAACCGGGGTCGCGTTCGACGACGCGGACGTGGCGGCGCGCACGCCGCCGATCTTCCTCCAGCACCTGAATGCGGTCAAGGCCGTCCCGTTTTCAGAGACCCTTGTGCGCCGCCATCATGGCAAGCTGAAACTGGCCGTGGCTTCTGCCGGCGTGCGCAACGTCGTCACGGCCTCACTTGAGACAATTGGTCTTCTGAACTTCTTCGATACCGTAGTGACGATCGAAGATACGGGCGTCGGCAAGCCGGCGCCGGATCTGTTCCTGAAAGCCGCCGAACGCTTGAATGTGCCGCCCGCCACGTGCCACGTCTTCGAAGACAGCAATGAAGGCATTGAGGCGGCCCACCGTGCCGGCATGGCCTGCACCGACATCCGCCCCTACTACACAAGCGATCCGGCCGCCTGGGCCTGAGCCGTGCAGGCTTAAGGAAACAGCTTCGCGCGCGACCATCCCTCGGTGACGGCGGCGCGGCTGAACTGCACACGGTCGTGCAAACGGAATGCGCGATCCCGCCAGAACTCGATCTGCAACGGCGCAACGCGAAAGCCCGTCCAGAACGGGGGGCGATCTATCTTGCCCAGCCCGAACTTCAGGCCATATTCCGCCACACGTTTTTCCAGCGCGAACCGGTCCGGCAGCGGCTGCGACTGATCCGACGCCCAGGCGCCGATCTGGCTCTGGCGGGCGCGGCTCTGGAAATAGGCATCGGCTTCGGCGTCAGACACCAGCGACACTTCGCCCCGAATGCGCACCTGACGGCGCAGCGACTTCCAGTGGAACAACAGTCCCGCCTTATGACTTTGCATAAGCTGCCGCCCCTTGGCGCTTGTTATATTGGTATAAAAGACGAA
>CAMLLA010000057.1 GCA_946480525.1 uncultured Asticcacaulis sp.
CTGCTGAACCGCGCGCCGACGCTGCACCGCCTGGGCATCCAGGCG
The DNA here is from genome assembly GCA_946480525.1 of uncultured Asticcacaulis sp. Next base: position 46 of record CAMLLA010000057.1, read on the forward strand.
TTCGAGCCGAAGCTGATCGAGGGCAAGGCCATCCAGCTTCACCCGCTGGTCTGCGCCGCGTTCAACGCCGACTTCGACGGCGACCAGATGGCCGTGCACGTCCCGCTGAGCCTCGAGGCCCAGCTGGAAGCGCGCGTGCTGATGATGTCGACCAACAACATCCTGTCGCCCGCCAACGGCAAGCCGATCATCGTGCCGTCGCAGGACATCGTGCTCGGCCTCTACTACCTGTCGCTGGTCAAGGACGGCGAGCCGGGCGAGGGCAAGCTGTTCGCCAACATGGGCGAGATCGACGCCGCGCTCGACGCCAAGGCCGTGACGCTGCATACCAGGATCAAGGCCCGCTGGACGGAAATGAACGCCGAGGGCCAGGTGGTGACCAAGGTCATCGACACCACGCCGGGCCGGATGAAGCTGGGCGCCCTGCTGCCGATGAACCCGAACATCGGCTACCGCCTGCTCGAGAAGAACCTGACCAAGAAGGAGATCGGCAACCTGATCGATCAGGTCTATCGCCACTGCGGTCAGAAGGCGACGGTCATCTTCGCCGACCAGATGATGCAGCTGGGCTTCCGCGAGGCGGCCAAGGCCGGCATCTCCTTCGGCAAGGACGACATCGTCATCCCGCACAAGAAGGTCGAGTACGTCGAGGAGACCCGCAAGCAGGTCGAGGAGTACGAGCAGCAGTACGCCGACGGCCTGATCACCAAGGGCGAGAAGTACAACAAGGTCGTCGACGCCTGGGCCAAGGCCACGGACCGGGTCGCCGACGAGATGATGGCGGAAGTGAGCTCGGCTCCGATCGGCCCCGACGGCCGTCAGAACGAGATCAATTCGATCTTCATGATGAGCAACTCGGGCGCCCGCGGTTCGCAGGCCCAGATGAAGCAGCTCGGCGGGATGCGCGGCCTGATGGCCAAGCCGTCCGGCGAGATCATCGAGACGCCGATCATCTCGAACTTCAAGGAAGGCCTGACCGTCCTTGAATACTTCAACTCCACCCACGGCGCTCGTAAGGGTCTGGCCGACACCGCGCTCAAGACGGCGAACTCGGGTTACCTGACCCGCCGTCTGGTCGATGTGTCGCAGGACTGCACCATCGTCGAGGAAGATTGCGGCACCGAAAAGGCGCTGGAGATGAAGGCCATCGTTCAGGGTGGTTCGGTCATCGCCTCGCTCGGCGAGCGTATCCTAGGCCGCACCACGGCGCAGGACATCGTCGACAGCAAGGACGGCAGCATCGTCATCCCGATCGGCACCCTGCTCGACGAACCTATGATCGCACAGATCGAGGCCATCGGCACCCAGGCCGTGAAAATCCGCAGCCCGCTGATCTGCGAAAGCCGGATGGGCGTGTGCGGCAAGTGTTACGGTCGTGACCTCGCCCGTGGTACGCCGGTCAATATCGGTGAAGCGGTCGGCGTCATCGCGGCGCAGTCCATCGGTGAACCGGGCACGCAGCTCACCATGCGTACCTTCCACATCGGCGGCGCGGCGAACTTCAACGAAACGTCGAACCTGGAAGCCCTGTCGGACGGCACGATCGAGCTGCGCGACATGCCGACCATCACCGACAAGAATGGCCGTCGCCTGTCGCTCGCCCGCAATGGCGAGATCGCGATCATCGACTCCGAAGGTCGCGAACGCGAAACGCACCGCCTGCCCTACGGCGCCACCATCCTGTTCGCGGATGGCGACACCGTGAAAAAGGGTGAGCGCTTCGCCGAGTGGGATCCGTTCACCATGCCGGTGATCACGGAAAAGCCGGGCATCGTGAAATATGTCGACCTGATCGACAACAAGACGCTGACCGAGCAGACCGACGAAGCCACCGGCATCGCCCAGCGCGTCGTCATCGAGCATCGCGGTTCCGCCCGTACCAAGGAAGATCTGCGTCCGCGCCTCACCCTGCTCGACGATCAGTCGGGCGAAGCTGCTCGCTACATGCTGGCGGTGGGTGCGACCCTGTCGGTCGATGATGGTGCACAGGTGCAGGCCGGTGACGTGCTGGCGCGTGTCTCTCGCGAAGCCGCGAAGACCCGCGACATCACCGGCGGTCTGCCGCGCGTCGCTGAACTGTTCGAAGCCCGCCGTCCGAAGGACTGCGCCGTCATCGCCGAGATGGACGGCCGCGTTGAATTCGGCCGCGACTACAAGAACAAGCGCCGCATCAAGATCACGCCGGAGGACGGTTCGGAGCCGGTCGAGTTCCTGATCCCGAAGGGCAAGCATATCTCCGTCCACGACGGCGATATCATCCAGCGTGGCGACTATATCATCGACGGCAACCCGGATCCGCACGATATCCTGCGTATCCTGGGCGTCGAGGCGCTGGCCGAATATCTGGTCAACGAAATCCAGGAGGTCTACCGCCTCCAGGGCGTGCCGATCAACGACAAGCACATCGAAGTCATCGTGCGTCAGATGCTGCAAAAGGTCGAAATCCTCGATGCGGGCGACACCGGCCTCATCAAGGGCGATCACCTCGACAAGACCGAGGTCGATGCCGAAAACATCAAGGCGGAAAAGCGAGGCGGTCGTCCAGCCCTCACGCAGTCCATCCTGTTGGGTATCACCAAGGCGTCGCTGCAGACCAAGTCGTTCATCTCGGCGGCTTCGTTCCAGGAAACGACGCGCGTGCTGACCGAAGCTTCGGTCCAGGGCAAGATCGATACGCTCGACGGCCTGAAGGAAAACGTCATCGTCGGCCGCCTGATCCCGGCCGGTACCGGCGCCTACCTGCGCTCGCTGCAACGTATCGCTCTCAAGCGCGACGAGCAGCTGACGCACCAGCGCGAAGAGACGATGGAGCCGCTGCCGGCGGAAGTCCTGCTCGAAGGTCCGGTCGCCGGCGAGTAATCGCTCGCTTGCAAAAGAAAACTGAAGCCCCTGGGGTCCGCCTCAGGGGTTTCTTTTTTGCCGGAGGCGACCGGTTTTCTGACGCAATACCTGCTATACGATACCTTCTGGACTGATTTGCTATTCCGACCGCACGGCACATGACGCACAGAGCATATTTAGGGGGAATGATCTGCGCGCTCGCGTGGGCGGCGGTGACGCCAGTCATGGCACAGACCGCTCCGGCGGCTGAGCCGGCCAAGCACACGGACAACGGCGAAGATGCGGCCGGAGACAAGGCCTGCGAACGCGCCGAACCGACGGACGAGGACACGGAAACCGAAGCTTGCGAACCTGAAGAGGAGGGCGAGCCCGTCGTCGTAAACGGCAAGCGCGCGCTTAATCGTATCGACCGCCAGGTCTACGACGTTTCAAAGGACCCCGACAACGGCACCGGAACGACGGGCGAAGCGCTGGAAAAGGTTCCTGGCGTCAATGTCTCGCCGACGGGCGATGTAACCTTGCACGGCAATTCGGTCGAAATTCTGGTCAACGGCAAGCCATCGCCGTTGTTTTCCGGTGACAATCGTGCGGCGGCCCTCAGGGCCATGCCTTCGGGCACGATATCGTCAATCGAGGTCATGTCCAATCCAGGTGCGCAGTACGGCTCATCGAGCGCGGGCGGCATCATCAATATCGTGACCAAGAAGGCCAGTCTGCCCGGTATGTTCGCGGACATGAACGGCCAACTGACCTCGACGGGCGGCTATAGCGCTGGTGGCTTCCTTCAATACAATCGCGGCCGGTTCGCGACCCTTGCGTCACTTAACGCGTCGGAATATCGCAACCGGTCGCGCAGCCGATCGTCGCAGGCCGAACTGGACGGCGATGGTCTGCCGCTGCGGTCGACGGACAATGCCGGGGTGAGCAAGTCCGCCAGCCGCTCCGTCTATGGCAATGCCACGGTCGACTATGATGCCGGGCCTTTCGACACCGTCACCGGCCTGGTCAATTTCACCACCATGTCCGGAACGTCGCAAAGCACCGGTGAGACGACGATCCGCAATGCCGCGGGCGTCGTGACGGACCGGTATGACAGCTCCGGCGCTTCGGACTTCGATAACCGGACGATGACGCTGGGCCTCGGCTGGACGCACGTCGGCAAGACCCTGGGCGAGACGCTGAAGGTCGATGCCAAGGTGACGCGCGAGACGACACAGTCGGACGGTGATTTCCTGATGAATTATGCGCTGTCGAGCATTCTTCGCAGCGGCAGCCAGCGCCGCCAGCCGAGTGAAACCGACAGCGAAGTGACGAAATCGACCCTAAGCATCGACTACAATGGCTATATCGGCGACGATCAGATATCCGCCGGAGCGCAGATCGACCGCGACGACACTCTTCAGAATAGCCAGATATTCAGCCCTTATGAGCCGGGCGTCACGGCCATGGCGGCCAATCCGCTGCTGACCAACCGCTTCGCCTACCGCCAGACGATCAGTGCGGCCTATGTCACCTACCAGAAGGCATTGGGCGATCATTGGGTCATGCTGGGCGGTATTCGCGCCGAGGGCCTGGACTACCAAAGTCCGGACGCGGCCGGCGGTGCGCCCGTCAGTATGGCCTATACCAATATCAACCCCAGCGTCTTTGCGACCTATGTCATTTCCGACGCGCGCAAGATCCGGCTGAACTATTCGCGCCGGCTGCAAAGGCCGACGCCGTTCGATCTCAATCCGTCGCTGACCTACGTCAACGCGCAGACGGTGCGGGCAGGGGCACCGACGCTGAAGCCCCAGGAAATCAGTTCCTTCGAGGCGTCCTATGAGTACGCGAAGATGGCGGCCAGCTATTCGGTTCGGCTCTATAACCTCGACAACGACCGGGTGATCAACCCAGTGACGGAAATCATCCCGGATCCGCAAGGCGCGGGCAACCAGGTCGTCCTGATATCGCGACGCAATGCAGGATCCAGCCGGCAGACGGGCGTACAGATGAGTTACGCCAATACCGTTGGCGAACGCTGGTTCGTAAACGCCGACCTCGATATCTACCACATGGATATGCGTGTGCCGGATGCCCCAGGGCAACGGTCCATGGTCACCTCCAGCGGCCGGTTCGGCATCAGCTACCGGACGGAGAAAAGCACAATTGCTCTCAACGGCTATTTCACGGGCAAGCGTATGACGGGAGACGGTTATGTTTCGGGCTTCAGCGGCGGGACGCTGGCCTGGTATCGCGACGTGACGCGGGACCTAACCGTGACGGTTGCGGTCAATGACCTCTTCAGGCCGCGTGAGACTCTGGTCGTGCGTGATATCGGCACTGTTCGCAGCTCAGCGGCGTCGAGCCAGAGGGCGCCGATCTTCGAAATCAGACTCAGCCGGCGGTTTGCATCGGGCAGCTTCGCGCTTCAGGACATGCATCCCTGACCGCCGCGGCACTTGCATATCGAAAGCTTATCCGGACCGTGATTAGCATCGCGAAACTTCCGGGGAGACCGCCATGCAGAAGGCACCTGTCCTTTACACGCCCGCTGTCGAAGTTCCGCAGCCGGACGAGGCGGAGACAATCGCCGAACTGTCGGCCATCCATATCAGCAGCATGCGGCGGGCAACGGACGATCCCCACGATATTCAGCGCGCGCAGCATAGCAAGAGCCATGGCCTGCTGATCGGGCGCCTGGAGGTCCTGGACGACCTCGATGAAACACTGGCACAAGGCGTTTTCTCGCATCCGGATGTCTATGACACCGTCGTCCGGTTATCGACGGTGCCGGGAGAAATCCTGCCCGATGCCTTCGGCACACCGCGCGGATTCGCGATAAAGCTCATAGGGGTCGAAGGCGAGCGTCTGCCGGGTTCGGAAGGTGCGGTGACCCAGGACTTCATCATGGTCAACATGCCGGCCTTCGGGGCCCCCAGTTTGAAGGCCATGGTCCCGCCGATGAAGGGGCTGGCGGCGATCAGCGGCCGTATGGAAGAAATCAGGATGGCGACCGCCGCCGTCGCACGCGTTACCGAAGCTTTTATCGAAGGGGCGGGGAGCAGCGTGCCCGGCCTGCGCGCGATCGGTGGCGAGCCGCCGCGCCATCCCCTTGGCGAGACCTATTTCAGCCAGGTGCCGATCCTCTATGGTCCGTACATGGCCAAGCTGTCACTGGCGCCGCGTTCGGCCAATCTGACGAAACTCTCCGGTAAACGGATCGATACGGACAGTGACAAGGTTGCGTTGCGCAAGCTGATGAATGCACATTTCGAAATGCAGGGCGGCGAGTGGGATCTGCGCGTACAGTTGTGTACGGATCTGGAAACCATGCCGGTTGAGGACAGTACGCACCCGTGGCCTGAGGAGGAAAGCCCCTGGCAAACCGCGGCGCGTCTGACCATAGAGCCTCAGACGGCGTGGAGCGAGGAGCGCGCTCAGGTTATTGACGATGGCATGTCGTTCAACCCCTGGCATGGCGTCGCCGTGCATCGGCCGCTCGGCTGGGTGCAACGCGCCCGAAAGCACGTCTATGAAGCGTCGGTCCGCACGCGCGGCCAGAGCCACGGCCTGACTGTTACCGAACCTGATGGCGTAGACTATCTGTTCGCAGATGAGCCGAAAGAGGCCGAAGTCTTCTATCCGTAAAGCGACACATCGGCCCTTGACGAGACGTTACCTATAGGTTACATGTAACCTATAGGTAACTTTAAGGGGTGTGTCATGGACAATGAACGGCTGATGCGGCGGGCGGAAACGCACGTGGCGCTGCGCAAGGGTCTGATGATCGTCAACGCGCTGGCCTATATTGGCTGGATCGGGTCCCGAGGGCTGGCGCATGCCGAGGCCTTTGGGATAAGCGCGCCGGTTTGGGAGATCGTCCGCAACCTGTCCATGCCGGTCTGGGCGATCAGTCTGTTGTTGATCCTCGCGCAGGTCTCGGCGCTGAAACGCAATCGCGACATCGCCACCCTGGTTGACGACGAACGGTCGGCGGCAAAAACAAACCTCGCCTTCAAAAGCGGTTACGTGGTTTTGTTGATTGCAGTGGCTTGTCTCTATGCGGCGACCTTCGTCGTGCCTGATCTGGACATGCAAACCTTCCTGCCGCTGCTGCTGGCCGCCGGTGTGACTGCCCCTGCATTTGCCGCGACCTTTTTCGGTGGCGACTGACCGTGGCGGACAGGCTCAGGAACAGGCTGAAAGATTATCGTACGGCGCGCAGCCTGACCCAGGCCGACCTGGCCGTCATGGCGCAGGTGTCGCGCAAGACTATCAACACTATTGAAAACGAGGTCTTCGTGCCGTCGACGACCCTGGCGCTCAAGCTGGCGCAGGTGCTGGACGCGCGCGTCGAGGACCTCTTCTACCTGGAGAGATCATGAAATCCCCTTACGGCAATCCATACGCCAAACCGACGACACGGGCCGCCAAGGCCGAAGCTGCAAGGCGCCGGCAATCGCTCATGATGCATGTCGCCATCTGGAGCAGTGTGCCGGCCACGGTCGTCGCCATCGCGGCTGTGTTTGCCTCACAGCCTTGACTTATATGGCCTGGCCCGCGGCCCAGCCCGACGACCAGGCCCACTGGAAGTTATAGCCGCCCAGCCAGCCGGTGACGTCAACGCATTCGCCGACGAAATAGAGCCCGGGGCGCAGGCGGCTTTCCATGGTTTGGGATGACAGTTCATCGGTATTGATGCCGCCCAAAGTCACTTCCGCCGTGCGATAGCCTTCGGTGCCCATGGGCACGAGTTTCCACGTCTTGACGGCCCTGGCCAGACGATCAAGGCTTGCATTCGGCAAGTCGCCGACATTGCTTTCGCCACGCAAGTCATGCAATTCCAGCCAGCGATCGCTTAGACGCCTAGGAAGAAGCTCAGCCAGGGCATTGCCCAGTGACTGCTTGCCGCGCGATTGCTTGCGATCCAAAAGCCATTCCATCAGATTGAGGCCAGGCAGCAGGTCGATCTCTATGTCCTGGCCGGTCCGCCAGTAGCTGGAGATCTGCAAGGCCGCCGGACCCGACAGGCCGCGATGGGTGAACAGGAAACCATCCATGAACTGCGTCCTTGACGCCGTCATGCGCACCTGGACCGCCACCCCGGACAGGCCGTTGAAATCCTCAAGCTTGTCAGGACCAAGCGTGAAGGGCACCAGGGCTGGCCGCGTCTCGATAATCTCATGGCCGAACTGCCGCGCCAGCTCGTAGGCAAACCCGGTCGCGCCCATCTTGGGAATCGACAGGCCGCCGGTGGCGACGACCAGCTTTTCGCACGTCATCACGCCCTCGGACGTATCCAGTACAAATCCGCCGTCGCGATTGTCGACGCGCCGGATCTCCGTCTTCAGCCACAATTGCCCGCCGGCCGATTGCAGGTCGTCGAGCAGCATGTCGATAATGTCCTGTGCCGAGGTCTCGCAGAATAACTGCCCTTCGGTCTTTTCATAGTAGGGGATGCCGCGCTCGATCACCCGGCCGACAAAGTCCCACGGCGTGAAGCGCTTCAGCGCCGAGATACAGAAGTGCGGATTCTGCGAGATGAAATTCTTCGGCGTCGCCTTGAGGTGCGTGAAGTTGCACTTGCCGCCGCCCGAGATACGGATTTTCTCAGCAGGCTTGCTGGCATGGTCGAGCACGACAACGTTGCGGCCGCGCCGTGCCGCCTCGATGGCGCACATCAGACCCGCCGCACCGGCGCCCAGTACAATAACGTCGAAACTGCGCAAATAGCCTCACAAATAATTGCCGCAGCTTACCTTACGGCTATCTTGCGGTGCGCCGAATTTGGCTTAAGGTCGCACCTCTAAACTATAAGGAGTCGCACGGCCATGTCCGATCTGGAAACCATTACCTCGAAAATCGCCGAAAAGCTGGGGACGGAATCGGGCCTCGGCAAGATCGTGAAGCTCGACTTCGGCGGCGACGGCAAGATCCTGATCAATGGCGCGGCGGTTCCGAACAGCGTTACCAACGAAGACGGCGACGCCGATGCGACCATCCAGGTCTCGATCGACGATTTCAAGAGCATTGCTTCGGGCGCGCTCGATCCCATGATGGCCTTCATGACGGGCAAGATGAAGATCCAGGGCGATATGGGCGTCGCCCAGCGCCTGGCGCCGCTCCTCAAGGGCTGAGCCAGGGGCCGCCAAAGCACTTGAAAAGTCCCCCTGGACCCGGATCGCGATGTCACGCGATGGCGGGCCTCATGCTTACTAACCCGGGCCGGATTTATTCGGCTGGGAACTGCCCACGACGCGGTCACCCACATAGGGGTTGCCGCGTCGTTCTGCATTGAAACTCGACATCGGACCATGTCCCGGCACGAAGCGCACATCGCCCAGCGGCCACAGCTTCTGAGTGATGGCGTTGATCAGGTCGGCATGGTTGCCGCGCGGAAAGTCGGTGCGGCCGATTGATCCAGCAAACAACACATCGCCCACCTGCGCGAACTGGCTTTCCGGATGATGGAAGACGACGTGACCAGGTGTATGACCGGGGCAGTGGATGATGTTCCACGTCGTCTTGCCCAGAGTGACCGTATCACCGTCTTCCAGCCAGCGGTCAGGCACAAAGCTTTGCGCGTCATAAATCCCCCAGCGCTTGGCGTCTTCGGGAATGCGCTCGATCCAGAATGCATCGTCGCGATGCGGCCCTTCGACCGGACAGCCCGTCAGCTCACGAAGATGCTGTGTACCGCCGGCGTGGTCGGCGTGCCCGTGAGTCACCCAAATTTTCTCCAGCGTCAGCCCGCGTCGTTTCAGCTCGTCGACAATGGGTTCGACATCGCCGCCAGGATCGATGATCGCTGCCTTGTTTGTCTTGGTGCACCACACGACCGTGCAGTTCTGCTGAAGCGGGGTCACCGGCGCGATCAGCACGCCGACGGGAGAAGGAGGAGTGGTCATTGAAATTCACCAGGACGCAGACAGGGCCTGTATGGCCGCAGCGCTTTGCCAAATCAATTTAAATGGTGCCGCCCTTGTCATTTCGCCATCGGGAAAGGGTGGTTTTCATCAATATTGCGCCGCAAACGGATTGCTGGTTTCTAAAAAATTCCATTAATTAGAATATTTTGCCTGCATCTTCTCACCTTTCGCAAAATTGTTGCGGTTCCAACTTTTGCGTTATAGTCTCGTTCATCAAACCGGCGCCCGGGGGCGTTCAGGTGCCTATATTTCCAAAGGTGATAGATGAACTGGCGTGTAAAGCCACTAGACGCGATCCTGGCCACGGCCGAGAAAAAATCGCTGCACCGCTCTCTGGGTGCATTTCAACTGACCATGCTGGGCATCGGCGCCATTATCGGCACCGGCATCTTCGTCCTTACCGCCGCGGCGGCGCAAAAAGCCGGGCCCGGCATGATGTTCTCCTTCATCGTCGCCGGCTTCGTCTGCGCCGTCGCCGCGCTCTGCTACTCCGAACTGGCTTCGATGGTGCCGGTGTCGGGGTCGGCCTACACCTACACCTACGCCGTCATGGGCGAACTGCTGGCCTGGATGGTCGGTTGGGCGCTGGTCCTTGAATATGCCGTCGCCGCCTCCGCCGTCTGTGTCGGCTGGTCGGGCTATGTCATGGGCCAGATACGGGAATATACAGGGTTCGTGCTACCCGAGCTATTGGCCAATGGGCCGGTCTGGGGCATGAACGGTTTCATGCCGACCGTCGATTTCAGCCACGGCGTCGTCAACCTTCCTGCCATCATCGTCGCCGCCGCCGTTACGTGGCTGCTGGTCATGGGCACGACCGAAAGCGCTACGGTCAATGCGTTGCTGGTCGTCGTCAAGATCGTCGCCCTGACGGCCTTCATCGTCATCAGCCTGCCGCTCATCAAGGGCGAAAACTTCACGCCGCTGATGCCGAACGGCCTGTTCGGTCACGACGGTTTGGGTGTAATCGGGGCTGCCGCGTCGATCTTCTTCGCCTATGTCGGCTTCGACGCCGTGTCGACCGCCGCCGAGGAAACCAAGAACCCGCAAAAGAACGTGCCGATCGGCCTGATTGCCTCGCTCGGCATCTGTACCGTCTTTTACCTGCTGGTCGCCGCGGGCGTCATCGGTACCGTCGGCGCCCAGCCGATCACCGACGCCGCCGGCAAGGTCCTGTCGCCCGACAGCGCGGACTTTACGCTGCAATGTAAGGCCCTGGCCGATGCCGGCACCGCGCCGATCGTCTGTTCCAAGGAAGCCCTGGCGGAAGTCCTGCGCGTCATGAACTTCGACCTCATCAGCAAGCTGGTGGGCACCGCGGCCTCGATCGCCCTTCCGTCGGTCATCCTGATGATGATCTACGGCCAGACCCGCATCTTTTTCGTCATGGCCCGCGACGGTCTGCTGCCGGAAAAGCTGGCCGACGTGCACCCCAAGTGGAAGACGCCGTGGAAGATGACCATCTTTACCGGTATCTGCGTCGCCATCGCCGGCGCCTTCTTCCCGGTCGGCCAGCTGGCGGACGTATCGAACTCCGGTACGCTGTTCGCCTTCTTCATGGTCGCCATCGCAATCATGGTCCTGCGCGTCAAGGATCCCAAGCGCCATCGCCCATTCAAGACGCCGTTGGTATGGATCATCGCACCGCTTGCCGCCTTGGGCTGCCTTGGCCTTTACTTCAACCTGCCGCTGGTCGCCAAGCTGGTCCTGCCGATCTGGGGCGCCGTTGGCTTGTTGATCTACTTCGGTTACAGCCGCAACCACAGCCACGTCGGCCGCGGCCTGATCGAGGTCCACGAAGACGACAAGGATATCCCGCCGCCCCCAGGGACGACCTGAGACGGCAGTCATTGAGAATATGGGCGTCCGGGTAGCCGGGCGCCTTTTTCTTTTGTTTTGTGTCTGGTACGGAGAGCCATGCTCCCCGTCGAAGAGATATTTCCGGACCTCAAGGCCTGGCTGGCGGACAACGCCACCGCCCTGATCATCGCTCCCCCCGGCGCGGGCAAGACCACCGGCGTGCCCCTGGCCCTGCTCGAGGAACCATGGCTTAACGGCCAGAAGATCATCCTGCTCGAGCCGCGGCGGCTGGCGGCGCGGGCCGCGGCAGCACGCATGGCTGAGACACTTGGTGAGCTTGTCGGCCAGACCGTTGGCTTTAGGGTGCGCGGCGAGACGAAGGTGAGCGGCAAGACGCGCGTCGAGGTGGTCACCGAAGGCATATTTTCAAGATTGATCCTGGACGACCCGTCGCTCGACGGCATAGGCTGCGTGATCTTCGACGAATTCCATGAACGCAGCCTCGATGCCGATCTGGGGCTGGCCTTTGCCCGTGACGCGCAAGGGCTTTTGCGTGACGACCTGCGGCTTCTCGTCATGTCGGCGACGCTGGATGGCGAACGCGTGCTGGGCCTGCTGCCGGATGCGAAGGGCTTTACCTCGCTCGGCCGGACATTCGCGATCACCACCCATTATCTCGGCCGCGACCAGACCCTGCCGATGGAAACCGACATCGCCAGGCACGTGGTGAGGCTTTCCGGGAAGTTGTCGGCGCAAGCCGCTGAAACCATGCTGGTTTTTCTGCCTGGTCAGGGCGAAATCCACCGAGTCGCTCAGCGTGTCGAGGAGCGCGGGTTAGCCGACCATATCGAGCTGCACAAGCTCTATGGCGCCATGGATTTCCGCGACCAGGCGCGGGTACTGGCGAAGAACGCGCCCGGCCATCCCAAGATCGTACTTGCGACCGCCATCGCTGAAACTTCGCTGACGCTCGACAAGGTGGCAATGGTCGTCGATTGTGGCCTGTCGCGTCTGGGGCGTTTCGATCCGGCGCGCGGCGTCACCGCCTTTGTCACCGAACGGGTGTCGCGCGCCTCCGCCGACCAGAGGCGCGGCCGGGCCGGCCGGACGCAGGAAGGCGACGCCTATCGGCTATGGGACGCCGAGCAGGATCGATCATTGATTCCGTTCGCCCGGCCGGAAATCCTCGAGACCGACCTGTCGCAGCTAGCCTTGTCCTTGCGGCTGTGGGGCGCCCGGTCGACCGAAGGATTGGCGCTGCTCGATCATCCGCCGAAGGCCGCCATGGATGAAGCGGTAAAACTTCTTCAGACATTGGGCGCGCTCGATGCCAATGGCGACCTGACCTCGCACGGCCGGATGATGGCGCAATTGCCGATGGCGCCGCGTCTGGCGCACATGCTGCTGAAAGCCGCGGAAGCGGGCGCGGCGGTGCAGGGCGCGCAATTGGCCGTACTGCTGTCGGAAAACGGCGTCGGCGGCAAGGCGACCGATCTCGACCTGCGGCTGGAGGCGCTGGGCCGGGACCGCTCTCCCAAGGTCGCGCAGGCGCGCAACCTGGCCGACAACTGGACGCGGCAGGCGCAGGCTCTGGTGAAATCGGCAAACAGGGCAGGCGGAAAGACCCTGTCACACCATCTGTTGGCCGAGTGCTTCCCCGAGCGTGTCGCCCGGGCGCGCGGCAAACCGGGTGAGTTCCTGATGGCCAATGGCAGGGGCGCCTATGTAGATGAGCACGATCCTTTGGCCAGAGCCGAATTCCTGGCGGTCGGCGATCTCGGCGGCGGGGCTAACCGCGATCGCATCCTGTTGGGGGCGGCCTTGACCGAGGCCGAGGTGATGGCCTTGTTTGCCGACCGGGTCAGCAGGGGGCCTGTGCTGGAAAAGACCAGTGGCCGCTTCCGGGCATTCGAGCAGGTGCGGCTTGGCGCCTTGGTCCTGTCATCCAAACCGTTGACCGCAATTCCCCCGGAACTTCTGCTTCATGCCGAAGCGGAAGAAATCCAGCAAAAGGGATTGAAAGCCCTGAAATTTTCTGAAGGCGCGGAGGGGCTTCGGGCGCGGGTTGCATTCGTGCGCGGCCAGGACGAAAGCTGGCCGGACATGGGCGACGATGCCCTTCTGTCAACGCTTGAGGCCTGGCTTGGGCCTTACGCCGCCGGCAAGTCGATGTTGTCCCTGGGGGCGCACGACGTCTATCAGGCGCTGCTCAACATCCTGACCTACGACCAGCAGAAAGCCCTGGACCGGCTGGCCCCCGAAACCCTGCGCATGCCGACGGGGTCCAACATCCGCATCGACTATGGCGCCGAAGGCGGGCCGCGCATCGATGTTCGCGTCCAGGAGCTTTATGGAACCACGGTTCATCCGACGCTTGGGCCCAACCGCACGCCGGTGACCCTGGCCCTGACTTCGCCGGCGCATCGCCCAATCCAGATCACCAAGGACCTGCCGGCCTTTTGGGACGGTTCGTGGTCCGAGGTGCGCAGTGAAATGAAGGGCCGCTATCCGCGTCACGTCTGGCCGGAAAATCCTCGCGAGGCCGATCCGACCACGCGTGCCAAGCCCAGAGGGACCTGAAGCCAGAGGGACCTGAAGATGGGAACATATTGCATCCATATGCCGGATCAGGCGTATAAGATGCAAAGACTTTGGCTGGAGGCGCCGTGCTTACCGTACATCACCTGGAAAACTCACGCTCGCAACGTGTTTTGTGGCTGCTCGAAGAGTTGCGCGTTCCCTATGATATCAAGATCTACAAGCGCGACGCCAACTACCTGGCGCCGACCGAGCTGAAGACAATTCATCCGCTGGGCAAGGCGCCGGTAATTGTCACCAGCGAAGGCGAGGTCGTTGCCGAGACCGGCGCAATCATGGATTATATTCTGCACACCTATGATGGCACCGGGCTGATCCCGCAGCCCAAGACCAAGGCGCGCAACGCATTTACCTACTGGA
>CAMLLA010000058.1 GCA_946480525.1 uncultured Asticcacaulis sp.
CGGCGCGCGCAAGGGTCGGCCCCAGGAAGGCGGCAATGATCCCACCCGCCAGGACAAGCGAAATGGCCTTGGGGCGGAAGGCGTCGTCGGCCACTTCACTGGCGGCGAAGCGGTAGAACTGCGCGAAGGCCTGATAGGCGCCGACCATGCACGTTCCGACGCACAGGAGCGCCAGTGAATGAAGCCACACGCCGGCCGCTGCCACCAGGCCGCCGAGGATGCCAAGGCCTGAGCCAAGGAGGAAGCCCGGGCGGCGGCCGATCCTGGCCATCAAGGCCGAGGCAGGAAAGGTGGCGGCCGCCGTCCCAAGCAGCATGGCGGCGATCGGGGCCGTCAGCAGTGCGGGCTGGTCGGTGACCTGGGCGGCAGCCAGCGCGCCGATGGTCAGGACCAGGACGGAGGTCGTCTGGAAAAGGGCCTGGGCCAGGGCGAGGATCAGCACCTGCACGCGGCTGTGGTTCGGGGTCATGTCGGCCTGTATCTCGTTGGCGCAGGGGGCCTTATTACCTACACATCGTTGCCGGGGGCGTAAATCGCGGGTTGCAATGAAACGCCCGGCGTCAGGTATGAACCCGACGCCGGGCGCTTTACGCCTTCAGGCCACGACTTCGGTCACCAGCCCGGCGCCGACGGTCTTGCCGCCTTCGCGGATGGCGAAGCGCATGCCCTTCTCGATGCCGACGGGCTTACGCAGATCGAAGCTGACCTCGGCCTGGTCTCCGGGCGAGACGATGCCGTCATCGGCAACGTGGATGATGCCGGTGACGTCGGTGACGCCGAAGAAGAACTGCGGCTGATAACCGCCGGCGAACGGCGTGTGCCGGCCGCCTTCTTCCCTGGTCAGGACAAAGATCTGCGCCTTGCCGCGGGTGTGGGCCTTGATGGCGCCGGGCGCGGACAGGACCTGGCCGCGTTCGACGCCGTCGCGCTTGAGCCCGCGCAGCAGCAGGCCGACATTCATGCCGGCCCGGACCTCAGGCACATCCTTGCGGAAGGCCTGGGTGCCGGTGACGACCAGCTCGCGGCCTTCGTTGTCGAGGCCGACGATCTCGACCTTGTCGCCGACCCTGAGCACGCCGCGTTCGACACGACCGGACACGACGGTGCCGCGGCCTTCGATGGTGTGCACGCCTTCGATCGGCATCAGGAACGGGCTGTCGAAGTCCCGCACCGGATCGGGGATCGAGCCGTCCAGAGCCGACACAAGATCGGCGATGGCGTGGACGGCGGGATCATCAAGATCGCCGCGCATCACGGCTTCGAGCGCTTTCAGGGCGCTGCCGAAGACGAATGGCGTGTTCGCGTAGCCCTGGGTTTCAAGCAGGGCTTCGGTTTCCATCTGGATCAGCGCCATCATGTCTTCGCGCTCATCGGCCGCCAGGGCGTCGAGCTTGTTGACGAACACGACCATGTGGCGGACGCCGACCTGACGCGCCAGCAGGATATGCTCGATCGTCTGTTTGGCCGCGCCCTTGGTGGCGTCGACGAGGAGGATCGCGCCGTCCATCTGGGATGCGCCGGTGATCATGTTCTTGACGTAGTCGGCGTGGCCCGGACAGTCGATGTGCGCGTAGTGGCGCAGATGCGACTCGTACTCGACGTGGGTCGTGTTGATGGTGATGCCGCGCGCCTTTTCTTCGGGCGCCCGGTCGATCTCATCGAACGACAGGCCCTTGCCGCCGAGGCGCGCCGCCTGGACCTGGGTGATGGCCGAGGTCAGGGTGGTCTTGCCGTGGTCGACGTGACCGATGGTACCGACATTCACATGTACCTTGCTCATAGTGTCACTCTTACTTCCTTTTTTAAAAACACCACCGAACCCGGGTGATCAGTCCGGACCCGGCGGCCATTGGCTTTGGCGCGCCAAATTCTGTGTGGACCGTCGATGTTCGCGGTCCGAAAACGAAAAACCCGCCGGGCGGACCTGGCGGGTTGATGAAGGATCAAACCCGGCAGCCGTTCAGCGGCTCCGGGCGGATGCGCGGAGCGTCAGGTTGCGAATGCCCATGCGGCTTCGGTCGCGCGCAGGGCCTGCGCACGTTCGTCTGCCGACATGATGACGACCAGGATGGTCAGCATTGGTTCAACCCTTCTGTGGTTCCGGCCTGGGAGCCGGGCATGAAAAAACCCTGGAGGAGAGACCTGCCAGGGGTTCGATTGAACACGTGAGAGGCCTCGCCTCTCGATTGACGAGAGACGCTATATGGAGACGGAATACGATTCATAAGCGAAGCTGTTCATGAGGCGGCAGATAACAGGTCGGAGAGGGGAATTCAAGGGGGAAGCGTCAATACGGAACTGCAGCCCTTGCTCTTCACATACTGCATGATCTCGCCGTGCGTGACAGCCGTGCCCGCGCTGAGGTTGGGGAAGCGCAGCCAGCCCTCATCGGGCGGAGTATATCCATTCCACCGTGTCCGTCTGGCCGCCTGCGACGGCCTTGATCGTGTTACGTCCGGGACTGAGCCGGACATCCCATGCCGCGACATGGTCTTCGACCTTCGAAGCCTCCTGCTGCACGCCATTTACGTACAGGATCACCTGTGGCTGGTTGGTATAGACCTTGACGACCGCATCCGCGACCTGGCGCGGGGTGTGGCGTTTCGACGTGATATGGACCATGGGTTTGGTGGTCCAGTTGGCCTGGTACCAGTAGTAGGCGTCCTTCCTTGTCTTGCGGTCGTAGGTGATGAGCCCCTTGTCGTTGACGCCTGCCCGGTCGCCTTCGTCGCGCCCGGCGGAGGGGAAATCGAAGCCGACCCAGATAAACTTGGCCCAAAGCCATGGACGCGCCCGCAACTGCCGCCACGCTGCTTCGTGGTACAGCGCCTGGTATTGTTCCGGGTGCCAGCGGCCGGCGGGTTTCGGACGCATCGGCGGGTCCTGCTGGTGATGGATGCTGGCGCCGGCGCCGTATTCGCTGACGGCCTCTGGTGTCGCCGGGCGGGTCTTGTGGTTTGTGTCCAGCCACGGCCCGAGATCGCTGAATTCGCCGTCGTACCAGCCGTAATAGACGTTGGACGCGATGAGGTCGCTATGCATAGCCTGCGGGCCATCGATCGGCGCGCAGCAATTGGCGTAGGCCGTGGGGCGGGTCACGTCTTCTGCGTGCGCCAGCGTCTGAAGGGACGACAGGACTTTCGCGCTGTCGGCGTCGACCTTGTATATCTCGTTGCCCAGCCCCCAGACCAGGACGGACGGGTGGTTGTAATTCTGGCGGATCAGTTCACGAAGTTGCTGCGTCGCGTTGGCGACGAAGGCTTCGGAACCGTTGATTTCGGACACCATCGGCGCTTCGGTCCAGAGCAGCAGGCCCTTGCGGTCCGCGACGTCATAGGTGTGCGGACCATGCTGGTAATGCGCCAGGCGCAGGCCGGTGGCGCCCATCTCCTCGAACAGTCGGACGTCTTCCTCGACCTCGGCGTCGGAGACGGCCACCGTTTTGCCGGGCCGCATCGCCAGATGGATATTCGGTCCATGGACGCTGTAGGGCTTTCCGTTCAGAAGGAGCCCTTGGTCGGGATCGATGCGAATGTCGCGCAGGCCCACAGGAATATCGATGCTGTCATAGGAGCCGGCCTTGCCGGACGGGGAGGCCAGTTCAATCCGGGCAGCGTAAAGGTAAGGATCGGTCACGCCCTGCCACAGCCTAGGCCGGTCGATCGTGCCGGACAGGGTAACGGGGACCGTAGCCCCGGCAGCGAGCTTGACCGCTTTGCGGAGCGTCAGAACCGGCTTGCCACTGGCATCGCGCAATTGCACCACGACGTCAGTGGACACTTCGTGGTCCGACCCGTTGCTGACGCGTGCCGTGACATCGACGATGGCGCTTTCTTCGGTCACGTCGCGCGGGGTGACGTATACGCCTGGACCGCCGTAATCCAGCATGTCGAAATGAACGTCGCTGGTCGTGATCAGCCGCACCGGGCGATAGATGCCGCCGAAATGCGTGAAGTCGCCACCCAGCGGCGCCACATGATCGCGCCGGCTGGTGTCGATCCGGACCGCCAGCGTGTTCGCGCCAGCCTTAAGGTGCTGCGTCAGGTCGAACCGGAAGCGCGCGTAGCCGCCTTCATGGAGGCCCACGCGTTGGCCGTTCAGCCACAGTTCTGTCGCCAGGAACGCGCCGTCGAACTCGATGAAGGTGCGCGTGCCGGGGCTGATCTTGTGGGTGACGGTTTTGCGGTACCAGGCCGGACCACGGTAATACCGCGTCTTGTCCATGCCGTCGCCTTCGCCATTGAAGGTGTGGGGCAGGGAGACGCGCTGCCACGTCCGGTCTTCGAAAGCGAGCGCTTCTGCGCCTTGCACGTCCTGCCGGATGAAACGCCAGCCACTGTCAATGGACGCGATTTGCCGGGGCGACGCGAAGGCGGCGGCCGCGGCCATCAGCAGGACGCACACGCCCAGCACCATGCCGAGCCAGGCAATCCGCGCGCCTGCCGGCAGGTTTGTCCCACATGTTAGAGTCTTCAATGACATCCAGCTGCCCCTTGTTTGCAATCATATGGCGGGTGCCAAAGCCACCGGGAACTTATGAAAGCGTGCCGAGGGGCTTCAGGATAGCAGAATTTCTCTTCATCTGCCTGCTTACGGTTTCCAGCGCCATGCGCTGTTTTATAACCACATCGCGCTCATTCATATCGTCTCGCAGATATGACGTACTGAGACGGTTACGCCCGCCGTTTCTTTCGCATTGTAACGTCATTCCCTATTATCATACAAATAACGGACGGCGATAGAATTCAGATATAAATCTATATTTTAAATATGAGGTTGCGCAACGCCACATATGGAGGCCTAGGCAAAAAAGAACTCCCGGCTGTGCGGCCGGGAGTTCCTGTTTCCAGCGGTCCTTGCGGTCAGTACTGGGCGCGCCAGCCGAGAAGGACGGTCGTTCCGGGCTGCTGATAACCGAAGGGGACGTTCTCGAAGCCGATATAGCTCTTGAAGCCCTGTTTATCCAGATTGGTCGCGTCGAGCGTTATGCTCTGGTCGAAGCCGAACGCCTTGAACTTGTACGATGCCGACAAGTCGAGCTGATGACGCTCGTCGCCATACATGTCGTAAGGCATACTGTTCGCTTGCGGACGCAGGCCGGTGGTCGTCTTGCCGACCTTGGCGTAGCTGAGGCGGAACGAATAGGCGTCGCGTTCGTAATAGCCGGTGAAGTTATAGGTATAGTCCGGCACGCCGAATGCCAGGGTGACCTGGTCGTAATCGAACGTGGTGTAGTTGAAGGTATAGCCCAGGCCATCGACCAGGTTGTCGAGCGGCTGGACCCAGATGAACTCCTGGCCCTTGAGGTTCAGTATCAGGTCGGAGTTCTGTGGGCGCGACACGTTGATCGGCGCCGCGTCGGCCAGCGACGGATTGGCCAGCAGTGCCGCCGACGTCGTGCCGAGATTGACCGCCATCGACGTCTGCTGGGTCGCGTTCAGGTTGGAGTAGCCGATACCCAGCGTGCCGAACGGCACAACCGCATTGGCGCGTGCCGTGAAGTTCTTGATCTCCTTGTTGAACCAGGTCAGGCCGACATAGCCGGTCTTGCCGGTATAGTATTCGCCGCCGAAGTCGAAGTTGTTGGAATAGAACGGCTTCAGGCCTGGATTGCCCTGGCTGGCGCTCTGGGCCGACGGATCGCTGAAGCCCAGTTGCGACGACATGTCGGCCGGGTTGGCGCGGGTCATGGTCCTGGAGGCCGCCACGCGCAGGTTCAGCTTTTCGGTGGCGCTGACCGCCAGGTTGAATGCTGGCAGCACGTCCTTGTACCTGCGCTCGGTCGTGATGTAGACGACCTGGTTGTTGATGATCGACGGCGAGGTGATCGTCTGTTCCGTCGTCTGGAAGCGGTAGCCATAGTTGGCGCGGACGGGCAGGGAGAAGAGGTTGCCGTTGTAGGCCGCCATGGCGTAGGCCGAACTGATCTCTTCCTCGATATTGGTCGAGCCGGCGCCGTTCGTCGTGTTGCTGGTCGTCACATTGCCGGGGGCCGTCACAAGTGCCTGGAAGTTGATGGCTGCCGTGACCTTGTCGAAGTTCGGCGTCACCCATTTGTCGAAGCCGGCACCGGTCACGCCTGAGCCGTCATAGACGGATTGCGTCATGGGCACCAGGTACTGGCTCAGGCTCGCATCGGGTATGGCCGCCGCATAGGCCGTCTGCAGCGCCGCGGAATTGTCGCGGATATCCATTTCGCGCAGGAACTTGTCGATGGCCCAGCCGCCCTTGAACGTCCAGTCGCCATGGGTCTTGGTGAAGTTCAGGCGCGCCGCCGAGGTATCGACGTGGCGCATGTCGCGCTGGAGTATCATCTGGCCGCCCGTGAACACGCGCCAACCGAGGGTCGGGCTGTTCAGGTCCAGGTTTGACTTGATCGTCGGGATGTCGTTGCCGGAATCGTTGGTGTAGGTGGTGTTCGTCTCGACCTGGAACGGCGTGCGGTATTTTAGGAACATCACGCGGCGTTCGTAGTCCGACGACATGGCGCCCAGCTGGCCGTCGATCGTCCAGCTGTCGGCGGGCGACCAGACGAAGCCGAAGTTCGCGCTCGTGTACGACGTATTGTCCAGGTAGAAGTTGTTTTCCAGGAAGAAGCTGGAATTGGCGAAAGTGCCCGAGGTGACGACGTTGTTGGAGTCGACCTTCATGCCGATCGGGATCATGCCGCCGTTATAGTCGTCGCCGGGACCGGTGCCGCGGACAGCCCACATCATGTTGGTCCTGAGCGCTTCCCGTTCGGCGTCGCCGGCCAGGATATCGAGCGTAAAGCGCAGGTCTTCATTCGGGCGGTATTCCAGCGCGATCAGGCCGACCTTGTTGGTCGTTTCGCCGTCGAGCAGCGAGTTGCGTCCCAGGCGTGGCATGATGGCGCCCTTGATCTGGTCCTGGGTCAGGCCGGGGTTGAGCGCCAGAAGGCCCGCCATGTCGAGGTTACCGGGCGTCAGGCCGTTGCCGGTGTAGCTGTAGATCGTGTTGCTGAAGCGGAACTGGTTGGAGCCCGCCGGGTTCACGATGACGCCGGGGCTGGGATTTTGAAGACCCGGGTCGCAACTGGTGCAGAAATTGCTCAGGTTTGGGTCGCCCCAGCCGACGGTTTCAAAGCCGGTGGTATAGATCTTACGGTTGGTTTGGGTGTAGCCGGCCAGGACGCCGAACTTGTCCCATGTCTTCGACGCAACGGCCGTCACGCGTGGCGCCCATTCCTTGACATTGCTGTTGTAGTTGCCCTGGGCGGCCAGAACGACGTGCGTGCCCTTGCGGTCGAAGGGGCGCGCATTCTGAACGTTGACCGTGCCGGCGATGCCGCCTTCAAGAGTCTCGGCCGACGGCGTTTTGGCGACGTCGACGCGGTTGAACAGGCCGGTCGGGAACATGTCGAGGTCGACACTGCGATTTGGCGCGGAACCTGTGAAGCCGAAGTCCGACGCCACCATGACGCGGTTCCCGTTCATCGTCACTTGCGTGAAGCTGGACGGCAGGGCGCGAACCGAGATCTGCGTGCCTTCGCCGGTCAGGGCGTCGCGCTGGACGATCATGCCTGGAACGCGCTGCATCGATTCGGCCATGTTCACGTCGGGGAACTTGCCGAGGTCTTCGGAAAAGATGGTTTCGGTGAAGTTCGTGGCGGTCTTCTTGGCCGTCGTCGCGTTCCTGAGCGAGGCGCGATAGCCTGTGACGACCACGACGTCGCTGTCGGTTCCGGCGGGGGCCGTGTCCTGGGCGTGGGCGACGGCGAAGAACGGCAGAACGCCAAGTATGGTCGCCCCCATGAGCGCGGCCTTGGTGGATTTACCAGAACGATTGATTGATAACATTTGTCTCCCTCCGACTGAGATCTGGTCTGACCTCATGTGATTTTTACGTTTGTGACCTCTCCCGGCTTGGAAGGGTTCAATAGTCTGCTTATTACACGCGTTCCGCCGCGTCAATCTGGCCTGACCAGTGAGATTTTTGGTGTTGCCAATTTTCTACATGCGAGACACGAGGGATCCGGGTCCCGGCATTTCGTGAGAGCAAAACATTGTATATTATAGAATTTATGTTTCGGAAGTTGTGCAAATGACTGAATTTGTTAGCGTTATCAAAAAAGAGACAAAATTTTCTTAGCTGCTTTCTGGTCTTTCTAATATCATTATTCGGTATGACTATTTGCGCCGTGGTTGTTGACCGGAGCTACTTGCGTCGCTCGATATTCAATGAAATCCATATAGGTGAAAACGAAAATGGAAGGAATTTGAGACCAAACCTGTGAAGGTTGATTGGCCTGTCCATTGCGCTCAGGCGAGACCTGGCCTGAGACTATGGCCCCGGGGTTAGCGAGCCTGATTGCCAGAGGTCAACACAGCTCTGATCTGCCGTTTTCAGGCACGGCCGCAGTCGTCGGCAAAAAATTTTGGCCGATGACCGCAACTATCCTGCTCCTTCGTCGTACCAGTGACCAGAGCCGCAACATATGCGGTCAATCCTGAAGCCGACGGAGCAAGACAATGATGAGCGTCAAGCATACCCTGAATAGCCTGGTCGTGGCGGCGTGTGTGGTGGCGGCGGGGACTGCCCAGGCCGCCTTGCCGGAAGGCGCCAAGGCGCCCGACTTTACGTTGAAGGCCGCACTGGCTGGAAAGCCGATCGATTTCACGCTGAAGTCGGCGCTGAAAAAGGGGCCGGTCGTGCTTTACTTCTTCCCGGCGGCCTTTACGTCGGGCTGCACGCTGGAGGCGCACAAGTTCGCCGAGGCCAATGACGACTTCAAGGCTTTGGGAGCGACCGTGGTCGGCGTCACGGCCGGCAATGTCGAGCGCGTCGCCGAGTTTTCCAAGAGCGAATGCCGCGACAAGTTCGCCGTCGCCGCCGATCCCGGCGCCAAGGTCGCCGCGCAATACGAGTCGACCATAGTCGGCAAGCAAATCTCTGACCGCACCTCGTTCGTGATCGCGCCGTCGGGCAAGATCCTGCTCAGCCATACCGACCGGAACCCCGAAACGCATATCAAGATGACGCTCGACGCCGTGCGCGCCTATCACGACGCGCACTGACATGCTGTCCGCCATGGCCGCCGCCTTTGTGGGCGGCATAATCCTCAACCTGATGCCATGCGTCTTTCCGGTGATTTCACTGAAGGCGCTCGGTCTTTTGCGCCACGGCGACAGTCTGGCCGCAGCGCGCAGGGATGGTCTTGCGTTTGCTGCGGGTGTCGCGGCGACGATGCTGGTGTTGGCGGGCGTGCTGGTCGCGCTGCGGGCCGGCGGGGCCGCGATCGGCTGGGGCTTTCAGCTTCAGTCGCCCATTGTTATCGCGAGTCTCTGCCTGGTGATGCTGGCGTCGGCGCTCAATCTGGCCGGGCTGTTCGAGGTCGGGGCGTCGCTCCAGGCGGCGAGCGGCGGGATTGCCGTGCGGGGCGGGCCGTGGGGCTCGGCATTGACGGGGGCTTTGGCCATAGTCGTCGCTACGCCGTGCAGCGCGCCCTTCATGGCCGGCGCGGTCGGCTATGCCTTGGTCCAGCCGCCCGTCGTGGCGCTCAGCGTCTTTCTGGCGCTGGCGGCAGGGTTTGCGGCGCCGTTTACGCTGATTGCCTTCGTGCCGGCCGTGGCCCGGCGGATGCCAAAGCCTGGGGCGTGGATGGAGACGCTGAAAAAAGGCCTGGCTTTTCCGATGTTCGGAGCTTCGGCGTGGCTGGCCTGGGTGTTGGCTGAGCAAGCGGGGACACAGGCGCTGGCGGTGTTGTTCGTCTCGGCCGTGGTCCTCAGCCTGGCGTGCTGGATTTACGGCATGGCGCAGCAACGCCGGCTGATGGGGCAGGGACACAGGGCCCTGTTCGCGGTGACGGCCGTGCTGGCGGTGGTGCTGGTCGTGCCGCTTGTCCGTCTGCCGGCAATGGCGCAAACGCAGGTGGCGGAGGGGCCGAAAGCCGGCGAGGCCATCGCCTGGTCGCCTCAGGCCATCGCGGAGCATCAAGGCAAGGGACGGCCAATCTTCGTGAATTTCACCGCGGCGTGGTGTATTACGTGCAAGGTCAATGACCGTACAACCTTGTCCACGCCTGAGGTCAAGGCGGCCATGGCGCGCACCGGGACTGTCTACATGATCGCCGACTCCACCAACTATAACCCCGAGATCGAAGACGCTCTGGCGGCGTTCGGGCGGGGCGGGATGCCGGTATATGTCGTCTATCCGGCCGACGGTGGCACACCAAAGCTGCTGCCGGAAATCCTGACGCCTGAGATCGTGATGACGGCGCTTCAGCAGGCGGCCGCCGAGACGTCCGCTAAGGCGTCCGACATACAGAAGCACGAGGCGTCTTGACGGAATCGCGCGCCGAATGGCCAGAATGGATGGCGCGTGCGCAAGGTGGTGACCGGGCGGCCTATAACCGCCTGCTCAAGGCCATGGTGCCCTTCATCCGATCTGTCGTCCGGCGCAAGATCGATGACCCGGCCCTGATCGAGGACGTGGTACAGGATGCGCTCCTGACCATTCACAGGGTGCGCGGTACTTACGATCCGGCGCGGCCCATCGGGCCGTGGGTGTCGGCGATCGCCAGCTCGCGCGCCATCGATGCCCTGCGCAAGCGCGGACGGCGGCGGGCGCGCGAGGTTCATGACGACGATGCGCTGCTGTCCCGGGCCGACGACGCGCAACCGCTTGACGAGGCTGGACACGCCCAGGAGATCAATGGCCTTTTGAAAAGGCTGCCCGACCGCCAGCGCGAGATGGTCGAGATGGTTCATCTGCGCGAGATGAGCCTGAATGAAGCCGCCTCAAGGAGCCGTCTGTCCGTAGGGTCGGTCAAGTCGCTTTTGCACCGTGCCTTTGCCCGCCTCCGCCAACTGCGCATGGATCACAATGGAGCTGACGATCATGGATGATCATGAAGCGCTTATCGACCGGTTAAGCCGGACGGCCGGCCCCGTTAAGCGGCCGCCTGCACCAAGTATCCGCACGCTGATATGGATCGCGATGGCCCTGCCGTGCGGCGCTGTGACGGGACTGTGGCTGAGCCGGGCCTTCGCCGACTGGTCGGCGCCGTCCGCCGGATGGGCCATGTCCGGGCTGGTGTCGGCTTTCGTGCTTGGGGGGATGGGTATGCTGTCGGCCTTCAGCCTGAGCATTGCTGGTCGCAAACCTGTCGGCTGGCCGTGGTTTGCCGCCGCCGGAGCCGTGTGGATCGGGGCGGGTCTCGCCGGTGTGTTCCGTGCCGCCGACCCGTGGGGGCATGTCGGCAGCGGCTGGGGCTGTTACCTGTTCATGATCACCGTCAGCCTGCCGATGCTCCTGCTTGCCGTCATAAGCCTCAGGCGGACGCGGACGCTATATCCCGTGCGCTGCTTGGCGGCTGCGGGACTTGGGACGGCCTTCATGACGGCGGCGCTGCTGGCCTTGTGTCATCCGCCGACCGGCGACCTGCCGGATTTTCTGATGCACCTTCTGGCGGGCGTCACTATTGTTGCAAGTGCTGTGGTGTTCGGACGGCGGTGGGTGGCGGTTGGGTAGCCCTAGAGTCTTATTGATCGCATGCATTGTCCGAAAAACCGGTTTCCACCTTTTCGGAGCACGCTCTATCCGATCATCTGAGCGGAGGACAGGGCATTGATCCGGCGCAGCAGGGTTTCGGGTTTGAAGGGCTTGTTCATGTATTCGGTGGCGCCAAGCGCCATGGAGTCCTTGATTGAGCGCAGGTCTGTGCGCACCGTCATGATGATGACCGGCACGCTCGACACTTCGCGTATGGCGGTCAGGACCTCCAGACCATCGATGTCGGGCAGGCCGAGATCGAGGACGACGACCTCGTAGCTGTTGGCCTTCACCAGCTCGACCGCTTTCCTTCCTTCTTCGGCCAGGTCGATCTCGAACCCCTGCAGTTCAAAGAAGATGCGGTGGACATTCCGGATGCCGGCGTCGTCTTCAACGATAAGTATCCTGCGTTTCTGGAGCATTTCCGGCCAGCCTGACACGTGTTGCGATATCGGAAACACTGGACTATCGGGCATTGTATAAATTGGAAATACGTTTCGCGGGCGGTGCCTGCTGTTTGCCAGTGGCGACAGGCGCATCGAAAACTTGCACGGAAGTTGGTAGGTCGTGCGGGCTCCGTGGAGGTTATCATGCCGAAAGTTCTCGAAAAATGGACTGTGCTGCCGCACGGACGCCTGACCCTGATCGATGAGGGGCTGTGGACCGTAACCGGCGAAGTGCACATGCCGCTGACGCCGCTGGAACGGCGCATGACGGTGGTGCGGCTGAAGGACGGCGGTCTGGTCGTCTACAGCGCGATCGCACTCGATGAACCTCAGATGCAGGTTCTGGAATCGGCCGGGCGCCCGGCATGGCTGATCGTGCCGGGCGATCTGCACCGCATGGACGCGAAGATCTGGAAGGCGCGCTATCCGGGCCTCAAGGTGGCCGCGCCATCGGGCGCCCAGAAGGCGGCCGACCAGGTGGTTCATGTCGACGCCACCGATCCGGACTTCGGCGACGACGATGTGCGTTTCGTCACGGTAAGCGGCATGGAAGGTCATGAAGCGGCATTGATCGTACGCCGGCCGGGAGGCACGACGCTGATCGTCAACGACATCATCGGCAATATGCCGCATGACTCGGGCTTTGTGTTGCGGATTACCGGCTTTGCCGGCCATGAGCCGCATATCCCCGTGCCGATCAAGATGGGCGTGAAGGAAAAGGACATCCTGCGCGGCCAGTTGCTGGCCTGGGCCGGAGAGCCGGACCTCAGGCGGATCATCATGTCGCATGGCGATCCGATCGAGACGGATGCCGCCGGACAACTCAGGGCTCTGGCCGCGACGTTGGACTGAAATGGCGCTTTCGGCGGCAAGCCTCGTGAGAACGGACGATCTTCGTCCGCACCGCGATCCAGGCTGATTGGGCGTGGATATTGACGCTCAGAGATAGTAGCCGATGGCCCAGAAGACGGCCAGCCAGGCCAGGCCGGATATACCGAAGGCGAGCGTGAGGCCGATGAGCCGCCACCTGCGCGGACGCCGTTGCGGCGTCCCGGCCTTGTCATCGATACGAAGTTCCTTGACAGAACCAAGACTCATACTCGCCTCCCCAGGCCTTATTTACCGCAGCATTCCCCTGATCGTTGAAAATTGCAAGGGCGCGTGCGGTGACATTGCCGTGAGCGTCAGGGCCTGCGCGGTCGCGTTGGCGGAAGCCATAGGTCGTTAAAAATCGCATTACTCGCCTGTCAGGTGTTTTTGGTTAAGAAAGTGTTATCCGTCCGCGACTTGCAACATGTCCGAGGTTTCCAGGTAATTGTGCGTTGCCTGTATACTTATGCATTCTTGATGAATGGGTCGTTGAGGCAGAGTGTTTTTTAATCCGGTTTTCCATTAATCCTGTGTGTCCGGGAACATTGTTCGCGTCCGCGTTAATATTATACCGCTTCTCCCCGTTGGGTTGCTTTGCAGAGCTATAACAACACCTCATCCGACTGGAGACATCCTAAATGACCTCTTATTTCTTGCCCCAAATCGAGGGTCAGAAGACCGACGACAATCTCACCGGCGGTACCGACGCCAGCTCCATCCGCGCCAAGGCCGGCGATGACATCGTCAATGGCGGTACGGGGAATGACTTCATTACCGGAGACGCCGGCAACGACAAGATCACCGCCGGCAAGGGCGACGATCGCGTCGATGGCGGAGATGGTGATGACATCGTTTATGGCCGTGACGGCGACGACATTGTCCTGGGCGGCGCCGGCAACGACCGCATCATGGGCGACGCCGGCAACGACTGGATCTGGGGCGGCACCGGCGATGACCTGTTGGCCGGCGGCGCCGATTGGGACACATTTGTATTCGACACCGGCGACGGCATGGACACAATTGTCGACTTCGTCAGTGGCGGTGACACGATCGACCTGTCGGCCACCGGCCTGACCTTTGGCGACCTGGTCATCACGACCACCGCTTCGGGCACGACGGTTGCTTACGGCTCCGATTCGATTTTCCTGAAGGGTGTGGCTTCGGTCAACGCTTCGGACTTCGCATTCTAAGCACCGATTACACAGCCAGCGAAAACGGGGCGCCGCAAGGTTCCCCGTTTTTTGCGTTCGTCATATCGCTCGCGAGCACTCGGCGTATTGTGCTAGCTGAACGGCTGGCCGCGCGACAGCGCTTCGATCATGCGTTCTATCAGTATCCGACGGGTCTCGTCTTTTTTCACAGTCTGAAGGCGATGATACATTGCGTAGCGCTGTGCACGCTTCAGACCATCGAAGGTCGCCTGCGCCGTTGCGTCGGATGCGATCGCGGTCAGGAGCGGTTCGGGAAACTCCATGGTCGCGCTGCCTGAATAGGCTGCGTCCCAGCGTCCGTCCGCCTTGGCGGCGTCGACCGTCACCTGGCCGGCCGGTTGCATCCGCCCTTCGGCTATCAGGCGCTCGACATGGTCGCAATTGATCTTCGACCACACGGAC
>CAMLLA010000059.1 GCA_946480525.1 uncultured Asticcacaulis sp.
TGCTTATCCGGTCGCGGCCTACCGGCATGAAGGGGGCGCAGTTCTTCCTGCATCAGCGCATCGAACGCGACGGCATCCTCCTGTGCGAAGCGCAGTTCACCGCAGTCTGCATAGACTTCAAAAACAAGCCGCGGCGCCTGCCCAAGGCACTCTCTGCCGTCATCGAGGCGACTGTTGCCAAAACGCCGTTAGTCTAAAAAGCCGCGACAAAACGCACCAACGCCATAGAAATGTCGCCAAAACTGGTGCAATGTGCCGATTATTCAGGGATTAACCACATCGGGGACCGCTTCATGGCCGCCACGAACACCGCCGCCGGCTTGGACTTTGTTCAGCTCTTCCTGCATTCCGACTGGGTCATCAAGGCCGTGATGGCTGCCCTTGTCCTGGGCTCGCTGTGGTCCTGGGCCGTGATCATCCAGAAGGTCATGCTGTTGGGCAAGGTCAACAAGGAGGCTGATGGCTTCGAAGGCGTGCTGGCTTCCGGCCGTCCGCTCGACGATATCGCAGCGGGCCTTGGCACGCATCCGAAGGAGCCGTTCCAGAAGCTGCTGGTCATCGTCACCCGGGTGTGGCGCGATAACAAGGGCAGTGCTTTGAGCGGCGCGAAAGGCGACATCGTCCTCAACCAGGCCGACCGTGAACTGAACCACGTCATCTCGACCGAGGCCGAGTCGATGGAGCAGGGCTTAAGCCTTCTGGCGGTCATCGCCACCGCTTCGCCCTTTATCGGCCTGTTCGGCACCGTCTGGGGCATCATGAACGCCTTTTCTGCCATCGCCTCTCAGGGCGACACCAACCTGGCGACCGTGGCTCCGGCCATCTCCGAAGCGCTGTTCGCCACGGCGCTCGGCCTGGCCGCTGCCATTCCGGCCTATATCGGCTATAACCTGTTCAACACCAAGATCGCGCGTTTTGTCGCCCGCATGGAAGGCTTCGCCGACGAGCTGATGGTGTCGCTGACGCGCCGTGTCGGCGACAAGATCGCGAGCTAGGAGGCTGCCATGGCCCTTGGTGGCGCATCATCCGGAGGCGGCGGACGCCGCCGTTCCAGCCGTCGCGGTAAGCGCGCGGCCCTGGCCGAAATCAACGTCACGCCCATGGTCGACGTCATGCTGGTGCTGTTGATCATCTTCATGATCTCGGCGCCGCTTTTGACCTCGGGCATCAAGATCGACCTGCCCAAGACCGAAGCCGCCGCACTCAAGGACGAGGGCGATCCGGTGACCGTGTCCGTGGACGCACAAGGCAAGATCTACGTCATGGACGATGAGGCGTCGTTTGATCAACTGGCGCCTCGTCTCCTGGCCATCACCGGTGGCGATACCTCAAAGCCGATCTATCTGCGTGCAGCGGCAGACGCGACCTGGGAGAAGGTGGCCCAGGTCAGCGGCCGCTTGTCGAAATCCGGCTTTGTGAAGATCAATCTGATGACGGAAACCATGGGCGGCCAGTCGGGAACGGCTTCCTCCAGCGCAACGGTGACCCGGTAAGGCATGAAACGGTTTAATACCGCCCTTGTCCTGTCTATCGCGCTGCACGCCGGCGTGCTTGCGCTCGCCTATATCAGCTGGAAGACCGCGCCGCCGAAGATGGCGGTGCCGAGCGTGCCGATCGAGCTGGTCTCCGAAGTGCCGGCGCGTGAGCAGGCGGAAGCCCCGGTCGACGACCTGGCGGTCAAGCCTCCGGAGCCCGAACCGGCACCGCCGGAACCCGTGGTCGAGCCGACGCCTGTGCCGGCGCCGAAGCTGCCTGTTCCCACACCGCAGAAGCCCGCAACGCCCAAGCCTGAGCCGAAGCTGGAAAAGAAGCCCGACCCCAAGCCGGTGGAGAAGCCCAAGCCGGATCCCAAGGGCGTAAAGAAACCGGAACCGCAAAAGCCAACCAAACCCAAGACGTCGGCTGCCGACGATATGCTGGCGCGTCTGGCGGCGGCACCGTCGAAGGCAAATACCAAGAAGGCCGCTCAGGCCAACACGCGCAAGACTGACGGTGCCTCGAACAGAGGGACTTCACCGGCGGACGCCGGGCTGCAAAACGCGCTTAACGACCTGGGCCGCCGTCTTGGACGGGCGTGGAACCCAAACTGTGATGTTCCGGGGGGGAATCAGGTGGTTCTGGATGTTACGCTGCGTCTGTCTCCGAACGGCCGGGTCGTGAAGGTCGAATGGAATAATAGCAAGAGCGATCCGACCTGGAAGGCGGCCTACAGCCGGGCGCGTGCCGCCATTGCGCAACTGGAGCCTTATGAAGGTTTGCCCCCCGATGCCTATGGAATTGATATTCCGTTGGAATTCGATGCGCCTTCGGCTTGCCGTAACCGGTAGGATCGGCCTATCTGTCAAAGATTGTGCGCCATCCCGTGGTGCGCGACGCAATTTCGTCCCAAATATCAGTCACATTTGCAGTATCGAATAGAGGACACACGATGCGATCTAGATCAGGAATGTTTCTGGCAAATCGTCGCGCCTTGTTAGGCGGATCGATCGCGGCGGCCGGGACCATGTTGGCCACGTCGGCATTCGCCCAGACGGCACCAGCGAAGGTGCGCGTGGACGAAGGCAACATCCAGCCCCTTCCGATCGCCATCGATATCAATTCGGCCGCTGACGCATCTGGCAACAATCTCGGCGCGCAGATTTCCAAGGTGATCTCGGCCGATCTGGAACGCTCAGGCTTTTTCAAGCCGATCGATCCGAACGCCTTTATCGCCCACGAAGCCGATGTCAACGTCCAGCCGAATTTCGACAACTGGAAGACCATCAACGCCCAATACCTGTCCAACGGCCGCGCCGGCACAGACGCGGATGGTCGCCTGACCGTCGACTTCCGCCTGTGGGACGTGTTCGGCACCAATCAGTTGCTGGGCCAGTCGATGACGGCGACGCCCGAAAACTGGCGGCGCGTGGCGCACAAGATTGCCGATGCAATCTATGAGCGCCTTACCGGTGAAGAAGGCTATTTCGATACGCGCATCGTTTTTGTCGCCGAAAGCGGCAAGCGCGGCGCGCGGGTCAAGCGCCTGGCCATCATGGATCAGGATGGCTTCAATCCGTCCTATCTGACCAATGGATCGACCAAGGTCATGACCCCGCGCTTTTCCGCGGACAGCCAGGAAGTCGTCTACATGTCGCTGAGCGCCGATCAGGCGCGCATCTATATCTTCAATATCGAAACGGGCCGCCAGGAAGCGGTCGGCGAATTCCGCGGCATGGTGTTCGCGCCGCGCTTTTCACCTGACGGTTCAAAGCTGGCCTTCACGGTCACCCAAGGCGGCAATTCGGACATCTACGTCATGGATCTGGGGTCGCGCCAGACGACGCGGCTTACGCGCGACGGCTCGATCGACACGTCGCCGTCCTTCTCGCCCGACGGCAGCCGGATCGCCTTTACGTCGGACCGGGGCGGTTCGCCGCAAATCTATGTCATGAATGCCGACGGCTCGAATGTCCGCCGCCTGACCTTCGGCGGCGGGGCCTATTCGACTCCTGTCTTCAGCCCCAAGGGCGACATGATCGCCTTTACCAAGCAGTCGGGCGGCCGTTTCTCCATCGGTGTCATGAACCCCAATGGCGGCGGCGAAAAGCTTCTGACCTCGTCCTACCTCGAGGAAGGCCCGACCTGGGCGCCCAACGGGCGCTACATCATGTTCTTCCGTGAGCCGCCGGGCGGTTCTCCGTCCCTGTGGACGGTCGAGGCGTCGGGCCGGATCGAACGGCCTGTGCCCTATCCTGGCGGGGCCTCCGACCCGGCCTGGTCGCCGCGCCTGAAGTAGCGGAAACCTCACGTTTTTATGAAACGTTTGCCCCGATAGTTTAATTTTACACTTGTGTTTGACAAAACTGGCAGGGCATATGATGGTAAATGTTAACGCAGTTTGTGAACGCTAAAGTCACAAAAACTATGCAATAGAGCCGATAAAAGGTTCAACCTGGTGAGAGAGGTGGATTTATGTCGATCAAGACCAAAACCGTTTTAAAAACGGCCCTCGTGGCCTTTGTGCTGACATCTGTCGCTGCCTGTTCGGACAAGCCGAAGCCGGTGGAGCCGGTGCCTACGCCTCCGGTCGCGACGGCCCCCGAGCCGACGCCGGCACCGCAACCCGCTCCGACCCAGCCTGTCCAGAGCGGCATCCTGCCTGGCACGCAGCAGGACTTCATCGTCAATGTCGGCGACCGCGTCTATTTCGACACCGACCAATCTTCGTTGCGTTCGGATGCCCAGGGTGTCCTGGCGGCTCAGGCCGCGTGGCTGAACCGTTATCCGGGCGTCAAGATCCGTATCGAAGGCAATGCTGACGAACGCGGCACGCGTGAATACAACTTTGCCCTTGGCGCCCGCCGCGCCGAAGCCGTCTCGGAGTTCCTGATCTCGAAGGGCGTGGCGCCGGCCCGCATCTCGACCATTTCCTACGGCAAGGAAAACCCGCTGAACCCCGGTTCGGATGAAGATGCCTGGGCGCAAAACCGTAATGCGCACACGTCGCTGACCTCGGGCGCCAGGTAAGTCTTTTCCCTTTTTTAGGTTGCGGATCAGGCCCCTCACGGCTAACGTGAGGGGCCTGATTTCGTTTGCGCCGGCCGCCGCTGCGCCGAGATCGTATCCAGCTTTCCAGTACAGCGTTTCGTCGAGATATGCCTGCATGCCGTTACCGCCGCAGCCGACGACCCGGACCATTGCCGCTTCAGATGAAGCGGGACAAGGCTCTGGGATGTTATTTTGTCGCGATATTTATGGCGAAAGGCGCTTACACGTTTCGCCATATCGCTCTAGCCTATTGATCGGGAGATTTCCGTATGACCACCTCCAAACTGTTGACCAGCATGCTGGCGGCGGGCGCCGCCGTGTCGGCGCTGATGGCCGCACCTGCCGTGTACGCGCAGGCTAAGGCTTCCAAGGTTCAGCAAACCCAGGACAAGATGCTGTCCGAAATTCCGCGCTGTTCGCAAAAGCTCGGCACCATCACCATTGTTGATGGCGATGACGCTTCGGGCTGGACGCAGAACAGCCTGGCGCCACCCCAGAAGCTGCTCAAGGTCATTGTGCAGAAGTCCGGCTGTTTCAGCCTGGTGGATCGCGGCGCGGGCATGAATGCCGCCGCCAAGGAGCGTGAGATTGGCCAGAACCTCGGCCTGCAACGCGGTTCGAACGTCGGCAAGGGCCAGATCAAGGCGGCGGACTTCGTGCTGGTCGCCGAAGTCGGCAGCGCCGATTCCAACACGGGCGGCGCCGGCGCGGCGGGGCTGATCGGCGGCCTGGTTGGCGGCAAGGCAGGCGCCGTGATCGGCGGTTTCCGCACCAAGAAGCTCGAGTCCGATGTCGTCCTGTCGCTCACCGATGTACGCACTTCGGAATCGAATTCGTTTGAAGGCCACGCCGCCAAGAACGACCTGAGCTGGGGCGCAGGCGGCGGACTGGGCTTTGCCGGCGCGGTCGGCGGCGGCTACGAAGACACTGAGGTTGGCCGCATCGTCACCCAGGCCTTCATCGTCGCCTATAGCGAGATGGTCAACAGCCTGGGTGGTCTCGATGTCGGCGGCAAGGCGGCGGCTCCCGAACGGGCCTTCACCGTCCAGACCGCGACGACCCTGCGCAAGACCCCGGACCCCAAGGGCGCGGTGGTTCGGGCCCTGCCGGCCGGCCTCACCCTCTATCCGACGGGCGAGAAGAACGGAATCTGGTGGCAGGTCGCCGACGACAATGACAATATCGGCTGGGTCAAGAACGACACACTGGCCGCGTCGCAGTAACGCTTCGCAAAGCCAGCTGGAATTAGACGTTTACGTCTTAATTCGGCCCGACTATGGTGTTAGTTCAACACTTTATTGCGCCGGCTTCGGCCGGCGCTCTTCTCGTGTTACGGGCGGGGAAGAGGTTCTATGACAGAGTATCGTTGCCGGAAACAATTTGCTGCAGGCTGGCGGACCCATGCCGCGGCCGGACTGACCGGTCTGGCGCTCGTCTTGTCGTTGGGTGCGGGGACCGCCGCACTGGTGTCACCTGCCACGGCGCATGCGCAGCTGTTCAGCACCGATGACGATGAGGACGATCCCACTGTGCGTCCGACCGACAACGAGGTGTGGGACGCAAAGAAGCTGCAGAAGCTGGACCGCAATGTCCGTAAACTGCAACGCACGATCGCCCGCATGGAAGGCAAGGCGCCGAATCCGCCGATCCTGATCGAGCCGGACCCCGAGGTCGTTGCGCTTCAGGCGACGGTCGATATCCTGTCGCGCAAGGTCGAAGAGCAGAACGGCGGCCTGACCCGCCTGACCGGACAGCTGGAGGAATCCCAGTTCCAGAACCGTCAGCTGCTGGAGCAGATATCGGCTCTGACCGCGCGGATGGACACCCTGACCAAGCGTGTTGATCTCAATGACGCCCACATCAAGGACATCGACGCGGCGTTGGCCCCCCCGCCGCCGCCGCCGCCGACCCTCGGTGATGCGCAGGCGGATTTCGAACGCGCCTACAACATGATGACGTCGGGTCAGACCGACGATGCCGAACGCGCCTTTGAGGCTTTTACGACCACATGGCCCGAAGCGTCGCAACTGCCTGAAGCCTGGTTCCGGCTCGGCCAGATTCGCGCCATGAAGCAGGACTCGCAGGGCGCTATCGCCGCCTATGCAACCGCGCTCAAGGGCTGGCCCAAGGCGGCGTGGGCTCCGGAAGCCACTGTCCGTCTGGCCGGTACTCTGGCGGACTCGAACCGCCCGTCCGACGCCTGTGCGACGCTCAGCCAGTTCGACAAGCTCTATGCAAAGACCGCGACCGCCGAAAGCAAGTCGCTGGCCAAAACGCTCAAGGTCCGGGCGAAATGCAAGGCCTGACGGCCAGCCTGGACGACGCCTTTGCGATCTTCGAGACCTATCTTGACGGACCCGCCGACCACCCGGTCGGCGTTGCCGTTTCCGGAGGCGGGGATTCGGTGGCGCTGCTGCACGCCCTGGCCCTGTGGGGGAGGCGTCCTCTCGAAGTCTTCTCAGTCGATCACGGCCTGAATCCGGACAGCGGCCGCTGGACGGAGGGCGTGGCGCGCCATGCCCGGGATGTCGGTGCGGGATTTACCGCGCTCAGATGGACGGGGGACAAACCTAAGACCGGTCTGTCGGCAGCCGCGCGCGCTGCGCGCCATCGGCTTCTGGCCGATGCGGCGCGCAGCAAGGGCGTAACGGTTATCTGCCTGGCCCATACACATGACGACATCGCCGAAGCGCTGGTCATGGCGGAAGAAGGGTCTAATGTGGGACAGCCCGCTCTGTGGGCGCCGTCACCCGTCTGGCCGGAAGGCCGGGGCGTCTTCCTGTTCCGGCCGTTTATCGGCAAGCGCCGTGCGGAATTGCGCGATTTCCTTAATTGGCGCGGCATCGGCTGGATCGAGGACCCGGCCAATGAAAACATGGCGTCGGCCCGCGCCCGCGCGCGCAAATCCCTGGAAGGGCAGGTCCTGGTCAGTCCCACCCTTGGCCTGTTCCTGCAACCGGTCAGGCTGGATCAGGACCTGCCGCACCTGCTGATCGACGACGGCTATGGCGGTCTTGGGGCGATTACCTTCGACGCCCAGGTCTTCGATGCGCTTCCGGACGCCGTGGCGCGGCACAGGCTGGCGGCAGCCGTCGTCAGCGCGGGCGGCGGAGACAAGCTGCCCCGCCGTGACAGCCTCGATCAGCTTCGTCAAAGCCTGACGGGCGAAGCCGCCGCAACCCTGTGCGGCGCGCGCGCGCAACGCCATAACGGCCGTATCGGAATCGTCCGCGAAGCCGGAGAGATGGAGCGGCGCAAGAAGGGGACGGTGCGGATCTCGTTACAGGAGGCTGTCATGTGGGACGGCCGTTTCGAAATTTCCGTCTGCCGCTCCGCCACCATCCGTCCATCCGGGCAGGTCCGGTCGGCCTTGAGCGACGATATGCGCGAGGCGCTTCTGTCCCTGCCGGTGTCCTTGCGCGCTGCTTTGCCCGCCGTGACGCCGGACGGGGCCGCTCCCGTTCTGCCGGCCGGGGATTATCCGGATGATACAGGCCGTGGCGGCATAAAGTTTGCTTGCTGGGTAATGCCGCGTTTTTTGGCCGCATGCGGCGTCTTTGCCTGCGAAAGCGATTGTTCCCGAATGCGGGAAAAACCGCAGTAGCATTGTCCCAAGATGCTCCCTATATGGTGTGACTGAAGTGTATATGGCTCCTTTACCGGCCGCTGTGATAATGGCGGGCGGGGTGGAGCAAAACGAGACCAGCCAGCGCCGTTTCCGGCGACAGTTTTTGAGGCCCGCGGCCGCGATGCGAACGCGGCCGTCTACGAGGAAGACCCTGCATGAACATGCGTTCCATCACGATTATCGGTATCGTCCTGGCTATTCTGATCGGGCTCTATGTCGTGATGCAATCCCAGATGAAGCCCGGCGCGTCCCTGACCGGCGCGGCGCCGCAGCCGATGGTTTATTCCGAATTGCTGGCCAAGGTGAACAGCGGCCAGGTCAAGGAAATCGAGATTCACAACGACGAAGCCAGCGGCATCCTGACCGACGGCAAGACCAAGTTCAAGGCCACCCTGCCGCCGTATGGCGAGTACGCCCAACTGACCAATGCGCTGGATGTCGCCAAGGTCAAGACGACCTTCCAGTCGAACCGTACGCCGCTGCTGATGACGATCATCACGACGCTGTTGCCCGTTATCCTGATCATCGCCATCTGGATATTCTTCATGCGCCAGATGCAGGGCGGCGGCCGTGGCGCCATGGGCTTCGGCAAGTCAAAGGCGCGTCTGCTGACCGAGCACAAGAACCGCGTCACCTTCCAGGACGTCGCCGGTGTCGATGAAGCCAAGGAAGAACTGCAGGAGGTCGTCGACTTCCTGAAGGATCCGTCGAAGTTCCAGAAGCTGGGCGGCAAGATTCCAAAGGGCGCCCTGCTGGTCGGCCCTCCGGGTACCGGTAAGACCCTGCTGGCGCGCGCCGTCGCAGGCGAAGCGGGCGTGCCCTTCTTCTCGATCTCGGGCTCGGACTTCGTGGAAATGTTCGTCGGCGTCGGCGCCTCGCGCGTCCGTGACATGTTCGACCAGGCCAAGAAGAACGCGCCGTGCATCATCTTCATCGACGAAATCGACGCTGTCGGCCGCCATCGCGGCGCCGGTCATGGCGGCGGTAACGATGAGCGCGAGCAGACGCTGAACCAGCTGCTGGTCGAAATGGACGGCTTCGAAGCCAATGAAGGCATCATCATGATCGCCGCCACCAACCGTCCGGATGTTCTGGACTCGGCTCTGCTGCGTCCCGGCCGCTTCGACCGCCAGGTGACCGTACCCAATCCCGACCTGACCGGACGCGAATCGATCCTGCGCGTCCACATGAAGAACGTGCCGCTGGCCGTCGACGTCAACGTCAAGGTCATTGCACGCGGTACGCCGGGCTTCTCCGGCGCCGATCTCGCCAACCTGGTCAACGAAGCGGCGCTTATGGCGGCGCGTAAGGACCGCAAGCTGGTCACCATGCGCGATTTCGAAGACGCCAAGGACAAGGTGCTGATGGGCGCGGAACGCCGTTCCATGGCCATGTCCGAAGAAGAAAAGAAGCTGACGGCTTACCACGAGGGTGGCCATGCCATTGTCGCGCTCAAGGCGCCCGAGGCCGATCCGGTCCACAAAGCGACCATCATCCCGCGCGGCCGTGCACTGGGCATGGTCATGCAGTTGCCCGAAGGCGACCGCTACTCACAGAACTTCGTCCAGATGACGTCGCGTCTCGCCATTCTCATGGCCGGCCGCGTCGCCGAGGAAATCATCTTCGGCAAGGAAAAGGTCACGTCGGGCGCATCGTCTGACATCCAGCAGGCGACCCGCCTGGCAAAGGCGATGGTCACCCGCTGGGGCTATTCGGACGAACTGGGCCTGGTGAACTACAAGGATAGCGAGGATGAATACGGCGCTCTGGGCCGCGACACCTCCGAAGCCACCGCGCAGAAGATCGACGAAGAGGTCAAGCGCCTGGTCCGCGCGGGTTACGACGAAGCCAAGCGTATCCTGCAGGAACACTATGACGGCCTGCATCGCCTGGCCAAGACCCTGCTGGAACTCGAAACCCTGACGGGTGACGAGATCGCCAAGGTATTGAACGGTGAAGAGATCAAGCGCGACGAAACGACTGGTGTCGCTGTCGAGCTCAGTTCGAACCTGGCGGTGCCGGAAACCGAGCCGGTCGCGGCAGAGAGCGTCGCGATACGGGTGTAAGCCCAGGATAATTGACAGCAGGCGGGCAGGGGAAACCCTGCCCGTTTTTGTTTGGGCGCGATTTTCGTTTCTTTTTTAATTTTACCGTTCCGGTTCGCGGAGCGAAGGGTGATTTCTAAAATAAATCAAACCTGTAGGCATAAATCAGTCTTACCTGCCTGTTAAACGAATCGCCGTTTGTTATGACATTGTTAAGGACGTTCGGGTTTTTATGGCTCTCTAACTTTCAGGGGTCATGGGAATGCGACGTTCGCTGCCGTTTCGGCGGCGCGGTGCCTTCATGACACCTGTTCCGGCTTTGCGGACGTGAAGCCAAACCTGAGTGACGTGGAGATCCGACTATGCCGGCTGTCGTGCGTGGTGGCAGACGACAAGCATCGAAACCCGAGGCGGCGCCGAAGGCAAGCCAGGGCAGGGGTGCACCGAAGGGACGCGGCGCGGCGCGTAAAGCCGCCTCGCCTGGGGGCAAACGCGCCATCATCGGCTCGGTGCCGATCCCCAATGAAGTGACCGGCTGGTTCGCGGTGATCATGGTCGTGACGCTCCTGACCGTCGTGCTGATGACCGGCGGCCGCGCCACGGCTCTGGGCCAGGGTATCACCCGGTTCGCGGACGGCCGGCTGGCGGCGATGGGCATCAGCCTGCAACACGTTCGTCTGGAGGGGGTGTCCGATGCGGCTGCGCCCGACATCCAGCGCGTCCTCGACATGAAGCGCGGCGATCCGCTGGCTCTGATGGACCTTGCCGCCGTGCAGAAGTCCGTCGAAAGTGTCGGCTGGGTTCGCCAAGCGTCGGTCCGCCGTCAATTGCCGGGCGTGCTGATCATCACCGTCGTCGAACGTCCGCGCCTGGCCGTATGGCAGTACAAGGGCAAGAGCATGGTGGTCGACGATCAGGGCCAGATCATCCCCGAAGCCCGCGCGCCCAACTTTCTGAACCTGCCGCTCGTCGTCGGTGAAGGCGCCAACGAGCAGGCCGCCGCCATCCTCGAACTGATGAACGCGCGTCCCGGCCTGATGCAAAAAACCTATGCCCTGGTGCGCGTCGACACCCGCCGCTGGGACATCCACCTCAAGAACGGCACCATCGTCAAGCTGCCGGCCCTGAACCAGGACGACGCCATGGCGCGTCTCGACGCCCTGATCACGGAACGTCGTGTGCTCGACCAGGGTTTCGCCGAAATCGACCTGCTGGACCCGACCGCGTTACAGGTCGTGCCGCTGGTTTCCCGTCCGACTCCGCAAACCTGACCGTTACAGACTTTCCTCGCCGAAGTTTCCGCTCATGTCCCGTTACGAAGATCGCCAGAACGCAAAGCTGCAAGCCACCAGGGGCGCGTCCGCCTCCGGTCGTTCCGCCATGGCCGACGCGGCCGTCCGCCCGGTTGTGTCGTCCGGCCTGATCGCATCGCTGGACTTGGGGGCTTCGAAGATTGGCTGCTTCATCATGCGGCCGGAAGGCGCGCGCCAGTCTGATCAGTCGATCCGCGTCGCTGGCGTCGGCTACGTCCAATCCAAGGGCATTCGCGCCGGCGCCATCATCGATATGGAAGCCGCTTCGCAAGCCATTGCCCAGGCGGTCGAGCGCGCAGAGGCCATGGCCAATGTCTCGATCCAGGGCGTTCGCGTCGCTGTTCCCGGTGCGCAGACGGCTTCGCACCGCGTGTCGGCCAGCGTCTCGCTGGGCCTCAAGCCGATTACCGACGAAGACCTGAACCGTGCGATTGCTTCCGCCCTGGCTCAGGTCCGCTTTCCCAACCGCCGTGCGATTCACCTGCTGCCGGTGTCGTGGAGCGTCGACAGCCATTCGGGTGTGCGCGACCCGCGTGGCCTGAACGGTCGCAATCTCGGTCTGGAACTGCTGGTCGTCACGATCGACGAGAACGTCTTCAACAATATCCAGCAATGCGTAGGCCTTGCCCATCTTGAGGTGCAGGCGATCGTGTCCGCGCCACTGGCGTCGGCCGTGGCGGCGCTGGAAGAAGACGAAAAGGAACTGGGCTGCATCTGCATCGACATGGGCGCGTCGTCCACGACCGCGGCGATCTTTGCCAACGGCACGCTGATCCATGTCGACTGCCTGAACGTCGGCGGCAGCCACGTCACGGCCGATATCGCGCGCGGCCTGTCGACCACGATTGCCGGCGCCGAACGGATCAAGACCCTGCATGGCTCGGCCATCGCCTCAGCGAACGAAGACCGTGAAACCGTCGAAGCACCGCCGCGCGGCGACGATCGCGGCGGCGGACCGATCGTCGTGCCGCGCTCGATCCTCAAAGGCATCATCGCGCCGCGCGTCGAGGAAACGTTCGAACTGCTGCGTGAAAAGATCAAGGCCTCAGGCGTCCAGATTGAGCCAGGCGCAGGTATCGTCCTGACCGGCGGCGCGTCGCAGCTGGCCGGCGTGCGTGAACTGGCGGTGCGGGTGTTCGATCGCCCGGTGCGCCTGGGCAAGCCGATGCGCGTTCCGCACCTTGGCGACGCGGCGGCGGGGCCGTCCTTCGCTTCGGCGGCGGGCGTCATCCTGCGCACGCTCTATGGCCCGCGCGACGTCGTTCAGGTCCGCCGCATCATGACGGCCAAGATCGGTCCGAAGGATGCGCCAACGACCAGCCAGGGCGGGATCCTTCAACGCGTGATCGGCTGGCTGCAGTCCAATCTGT
This sequence comes from uncultured Asticcacaulis sp., assembly GCA_946480525.1. Next base: position 12,884 of record CAMLLA010000059.1, read on the forward strand.
AACGGCCTTCAGGCGAAGGTGTCCCAGAACTCCGTCTTGCGGCCGTGCCTGGCTTTCAGTTGATCCAGATAGGTCTGGTGGTCGGGAAAACCCTTGAAATCATCGATTCCGGTGCTGAGCTTTTCAGCCTCGCCCAATCGGTCCGCGGCGATTTCGTAGTCGATGGACCGGGCGTTGTTCAACGTCGCATCGATCATTTTCCGCAACAGGAGAACGGCGGCCAAGGGATAGCGCACCGCCAGCTTTTCGGCGGCGATCGTTGCGACTTCATCGTCGCCGCCGTCGATTCCGGCAATCCGCTCGACGACAAATCGCGAGGCGCGCTCCAGCGCCGGCCACGCAATGAGAAAATCGAGTGCGACGTCTGCATTCGCTGTTCTCGCCACGAAATCGAGCGCTTCGTCCTCGGCCTCGATATCGTCGAAATCGGGCAGGCGTTTCAGGTAGGCGCGCAGGAATTCCGGATTGAGGGTTTGATGAAAGGCATCCAGACGGGACATCTGTGCGTCGTCGGGGTGGCCAAGAACCTCAAGCGCCTGAATGCGCGCAAGCGTCCATTCGCGCGGACGGGCTTCCCGCAATCCAATGCGGACATTGTCGAGCACGGACAGGGCTTCCGTCGCACGACCAGCCGCCAGCAGACGCTCGGCGACCTTTGCCGCCGTCGCGGGCACGCGCAGGTCCGGCTGAAGCGCCATGTAGGCGTCGACGTCCCCCAGCGCGTCGGCGATGTCGAGTTGCGCCTGATGGATAATCTGCGCCCGGCTGCGGCGGCTCACGGTCTCGCGTTCCAGCTTGCGGCCGCGTCGCCAGCGCGAGGTCTTGCGCGTCTTCGTGGCGCGGCGCGTTTCAGGTTCCCTGGCCGCCACCAGAAGGTCGCTACGCAACTGACGCAATCCGTCCGGACCGAGACGCGGGGCCAGATCCCGGATGAGCGTGTCGCTCTGGCCGTAGCCGTTGGCCAGGATGGCGTCGATCAACGGCTTTGACAGGGCGGCTGGCGATGCTTCAGCCAGGGTGGCAATGCCGCCCTGGTCGTGCGCGGCCTGACGGAAAATCTCGATGACCTCGCCCGACGTGTCGGTGGTGCGCTCCAAAACCGGCGCGGCCAGACAGATGAACTGCCACATCAGGTCAAGCGCATCGTGAGGTGCATTCGGCGCGACCTGTTCCGCGATCAGCCGCCGCTGGGTTTGCAGATCCGCCTTGAAGGTCTTGAGCGTGCGCCAGCTGATAAAATTGGTCGCCGCGCCGATCGAGGTCAGGCGCTTGCGGATTTCGCCGACGAGCTTGGCCGGACTTTCGACTCCGGCCAGCTCCATGCGCAGCCTCCGTTTCTGGTTGGCATTGCCCTCGCTGATCTCGATAAGAAGAGCTGCGAGGCGTTCCGCGCCCAGGGCTTCGAGGTTTTTCTGGTTGAGAGTGCTCTTGGAAGCCATGGATCCGCGGGACG
>CAMLLA010000060.1 GCA_946480525.1 uncultured Asticcacaulis sp.
GGCGGCGGCCTGGTCGCGCAGCACCTCAAGATCGCGTACGCTGATGCCGGTGCGATCGGACAGTTCGACGATCGACAGACGCTTTTTTGCAAGGACTTCGGCGAGTCTTATCCTGATCATATGGTTAAGTCCGCCTCTTTACGCAGTCTGGCGCCTTCCTTGAAGACCTCGGCCAGCACAAAGACGACCAGCACCGAGAACCACGCGGTGACAGCGCGAAGCCCGTAGAAGGGTTCGAACTTGAGATCGAACATGTTTTCGGCGACGAAACGCGCAACATAGCCAAACAGCTCAAGCCCGGCGAGGCCAAAACCAATCCAGCGCAGGCGCAGCGTATTGTCTGGATGAAAGACGTCGCCTTCGGCAAGCGTCGCCAGCACCTGTCGTGTCCAGTGCATGACCAGCACATAGCCGCCCAGCGAAATGCTGAAGGCCAGCAGAATAACCGCCTGGGATGCCGCTGGCAGATGGGTAGCGATGTTCAGCGGCCGCGCGACTTCCGTGGCGAGATTGGGCACGATCAGCAGCCCCAAGGCCGCCAGAACGGTGACCGCCACCACGACGTAAAGACCGTAATAGACGACATCGAGCGCCGTCTTGAGGAGGCTGGAGATCGAGCGCGGGCCTAGAAAGCGCATGGCGAGGGTCCCATTCACCGCCGTAAGATGACGACGGTCCTTGATAAACGTTACGCTGTTGTTTCTCACACGTCGCGCTCGTCGCACAACACCCTTTTCATTTGCGGCAGTCAGGGTAAAAAGCGCGGCAAAAGGAACACGCATGCCCCTGTCTCTCATTTCCGGCCAAAAACTGATCGCCGCCACACACAATCCCGGCAAGGCGGTGGAAATCGCCAGCCTCCTGGGCGGCCGTTTCGAAATTGTCACCGCCGGCAGCCTGAACCTACCGGAACCCGACGAAACAGAAATGAGCTTTGTCGGCAATGCGATTCTCAAGGCCCGCCACGCGGCCATGAAGGCGGGAGTTGTCGCCCTGGCCGATGATTCCGGCCTGAGCATCGCAGCACTTAACGGAGAACCCGGTGTGTTCAGCGCGCGCTGGGCTGGACCCGACAAGGACTTCGTCCGCGCCGCCGAAGTGATCGAACACAAGCTGCGCATAGCGCGTGAAGCGCAAGGCGACGCGTTCAATCGCAAGGCCTGGTTCACCTGTGCACTGGCCGTCGCCTGGCCGCAAGGCCATGCGGTCGTGTTCGAAGGCCGGATCGACGGCGAAATCGTCGCTCCGCGCGGCGATATGGGCTTCGGCTACGACCCGATCTTCCAGCCTGACGGTTACGGCACGACCTTCGCCGAAATGACCGCCGAGGCCAAGGATGCCATCAGCCATCGTCACCGCGCGTTCGAACAGCTTAGGACGGCATTGTTGTGAAACGCTGTCTCCAAAGTCCCCCCTCCCCTTTCAAGGGGAGAGGGTTAGGGTGAGGGGTCCGCCAGCAGCAAATGCAGGTGGCGCCAACCCCTCTTCCGGCCAGGCAAGCCTGCCCGCCGTCTCCCCTCAGGTGGGGAGAAGGGAAATGGTCAGCCTCTACGTTCACTGGCCGTACTGTTCGCGCATCTGTCCCTATTGCGATTTCAACGTCACGCGCGATCGCGGCCAGTCGAGCCAGCGTACCCTGTTCGACGCTATCCTCGCCGACCTCAAAACCCAGGCGGCCATGACCGGTCGGCGCCGGCTGGCCAGCATCTTCTTCGGTGGCGGCACGCCATCCCTGCTGCCGCCGGAGTGGGTGGCCGAACTGATTGCCGCCGCGCGCGGCCTGTTTGGCGGCGGCGACATCGAGATCACCCTCGAAGCCAACCCGACCGACGCCGAAATCGGCCGTTATGAGGGTTTCCGCAACGCCGGGATCAATCGCCTGTCGCTCGGGGTCCAGTCGCTGGATGACGCGGCCCTGAAATTCCTTGGTCGCAACCATTCCGCCGCCGAGGCCATCCGCGGCATTGAGACAGCGCAGATGGTCTTCGGCCGTGTGTCGCTAGACCTGATCTATGCCCTGCCGGAGCAAACCCTGGCGGCATGGAAGACGGAGCTTGAAGCCGCCATAGGTCTCGGTGTCGAACATATTTCGCCCTATCAGCTGACTATCGAGCCGGCAACGGCGTTTGGCCGCGCCGTCCGCCGCAAACAATGGTCGCCGCCCCGCGACGATCTGGCCGAAGCCTTTTATTTTGAGACCCAGGCGACACTGGAAGGACATGGCTTCGAAGCCTATGAGGTTTCCAACCACGCCAACGCAGTGGCCGCCCGGTCGGCTCACAATGTCCTGATCTGGGAAGGCGTCGACTATATCGGCATCGGCCCCGGCGCCCATGGCCGCCTCACACGCGCCGGTCATCGCCATGCCACGACCGCACTTAGTGACCTGAAAGCCTATATTGCCCGTGTCGCGACGACCGGCGCCGGTCACGACATCGAAGCCCTTTCCGCCCTGGAGGCCGAGGAGGAAGCGACCATGCTCGGCCTGCGCCTGTCGGATGGACTCGACCTCAGGCGCACACCCTCGCTCGATCTGGCAACGCGCGCAGCGCCACTCATTAATGACGGGTTCATGGCGCTTGACGGCCATCGCCTGCGCGCTACGCCAAAGGGCCGCGTCCTCCTCGACCGCCTTCTGATGGAATTGCTGGCATAACAGCGTCTGTGCCTATTTTGCCGCACCGCACAATAACCGGGGTTCGCTACGGCAATAATCGTTGACCCAGGTGGTGAAGCCTGCTGAAAGCCCCGTCCTTTCCGAAACTGAGGTATTCAGATGCTTAAGATTGCTACCATTTCCGCCGTCGCTCTGCTCGCCACCTTCGCAGGTGCAGCACAAGCCCAGGACGCCGGCAAGTATTATGTTGAAGGCGGCTACGCCAATATCGATTTCAATGGCGAGAACTTCGGTACCGCCAACTTCGGCGCGGGCGTCAAGTTCAACAAGTACTTCGGCGCTGAAGCCAACGCGGCTTTCGGCATTTCCGACCAATCCTACACCGACCAGGGCGTCACGGTCGACGTGAAGGTCGACAACGTCGTCGCCGCCTACCTGGTTGGCTCCTATCCCGTGTCGGCCAATGTCGAGATTCTGGGTCGTATCGGCTACCTGCGCGGTGAGCTGAGCTTCGAGTCCGGCAACACCGAGGTTTCGGTCGATGACAATGCCTTCGCCGCCGGCGTTGGCGTTCGCTACTTCCCGAACGGTGGCGTTCATGGCGTTCGCGCCGACTTCACGCGCGCCGACTTTGACGGCAGCGACATCGACCAGCTGTCGATCTCCTACGTCCGCCGCTTCTAAGCCGCGTTATCGTTGATGAAAGCGCCGCCCTTCGTGACCGGAGGGCGGCGCTTTTGCGTTTTGGGCACGAAGTCTGCTAATCACGTCGAATGGAATCCCTGTTCGCCCCGCCACCCCGTCCCGTCACGCCCGGCCTCTACATTATCGCCACGCCGATCGGGAATTTGCGCGACATAACCTTGCGTGCGCTCGACGTGCTGCGCGCCGCCGATGTTGTCCTGGCCGAAGACACCCGCGTCGCCGGCAAGCTTTTGTCTGCCTACGATATCAAGAAGCCGCTGCTGCGCTATGATGATCACGCCGGCCCTCAGGTTCTGCCGCAGATCATCGAACGGCTGCGTGCCGGGCACATAGTGGCGCAAATATCGGATGCCGGCACACCGCTGATTTCCGACCCCGGCTTCCGGCTGGTCGAAGTCGCGCGTGAAACCGGCGCCAACGTCCATCCCATTCCCGGCGCGTCGTCGGTACTGGCCGCGCTGTGCCTGGCAGGCCTGCCGACCGACCGCTTCATGTTCGCCGGATTTTTGCCAAACAAGTCGGCCGCCCGCCGCACGGCGCTGGGTGAGGTCGCCTCGATCGCTTCGACGCTGATCTTTTTCGAGACCGGGCCTCGCCTGCACGACTCGCTTGTCGACATGGCCGAAGTGCTGGGTGATCGCCAGGCCTGCGTCTGCCGCGAATTGACCAAGCTTTACGAAAGCGCCTATCACGGACGCCTGAGTGATCTGGTCAATGATCCGCATCTGGCCGAACCGAAAGGCGAGATCGTTATCGTCATAGCGCCGCCATCGCAGGAAAAGCCGTCGGCGGATAATCTCGAAGACGCGCTGAAGCTGGCGCTCGAGCAATTTTCCCCATCGGACGCCGCACAGCAGCTGGCGCAGATGTTCGGCCTGCCGCGGAAAGTGATCTACCAGAAGGCGCTGGAGATGAAGGGCCGCGATCGTGGATAGGGCCACGACGGGCTCCAAGGCACGCAAACGCGGCCATCTGCTCGAATATGTCGCCCTGATCCACCTGATGCTGAAGGGGTATCGCATCCTGGGGTTCCGCCTGAAAACGCCTCGCGGCGAAATCGATATCCTGGCCCAAAAAGGAAAGCGGCTGGCTGTCGTCGAAGTCAAAAGCCGCATGACGGCGGAGGCCGCGGTCGAGTCGGTATCCGTATTCCAGCAGGACCGGCTATGGGAAGCCGGTCTGGCCCTGCAGGCCCGCAAGCCGCAACTGGCAAAACTCGACCTCAATATAGACCTCTATACGCTGGTGCCTGGACGGTGGCCGCGCCACGCAGTCAACGCCTTTGAGAAAATCGAACGCTTTTAACGCTTGCCAGCAGCAGTACGCACTCACATATGAGCGTCTCTTAGCGTTCAATCGCCACGCGGGCTTTCCTCGCATTGGCTCGGGCGCGCGGTCGCGCTTGCCTAGCTGCAAGCAGCTTGGAAACGAGGGTAAAACACATGGCTTTACGCGTCGCCGTCCAGATGGACCCGATCGAGCGCATCAATATCGCTGCGGACACCACCTTCCTGCTGATGATGGCGGCGCAGCGGCGCGGGCATGAGCTATGGGTCTATGAGCCCGGTCACCTCAGCCAGGACACCGGCCGCGTCTTTGCCCGCGCCCGCAAGGCAAGCTTGCGTGACGTCAAGGGCGATCACGTCACGCTCGGCGACTATGAGCACCTGGATCTGCACGACGATATCGACGTCATCCTGATGCGCCAGGACCCGCCGTTCGATGTCGCCTATATCACGGCTACCTATCTGCTCGAAGCCGTCCATCCGAAAACCCTGGTCGTCAATGATCCGCGTTCGGTCCGCGACGCCCCGGAAAAGCTTCTGGCGACACGGTTCGAAGGCCTGCAACCACCGACCCTGATCTCAGCCGATCCGGTGGCGCTCAACGACTTCTTCGCAAAGCATGGCGACTGCATCCTGAAGCCCCTGCACGGCGCCGCCGGCAATGGCATAGTCAAGTTGAAGGCCGGCGACCGCAACCTGGACGCCCTGATCGAGATCATGGCCAGCATCAGCCGCGAACCCGTCGTGCTGCAGAAATTCATTCCGGCGGTCAGCGCCGGTGACAAGCGCATCATCCTGATCGACGGGGAAATCGCCGGCGGCATCAACCGCGTGCCGGAAGAGGGCGCCGTGCGCTCCAACCTGCGCGTCGGCGGCCGTGCCGAGCCCCTGGTCCTGACGGATCGCGACCGCGAGATCTGCGAACGGCTGAAACCCGTTCTCAAGGAACGCGGCCTGATGTTCGTCGGCATCGACGTCATCGGCGACTACCTGACGGAAATCAACGTCACCTCGCCCACGGGCGCCGTGCAACTGAAAGCATTCGAAGGAATCGATGCCGGTGACCTATTATGGGATTGCATCGAGGCCAAACGGGAGTCATAAGGCTCCCTCTCCGACCCCTGATAAAGAGGCGGCCGGTGCTTTCATTTACTTCCGGGTTCTGACCTCCGCGTGGATGCTTCCCACGGGGATGTACGTTATTGCGCTTTTGTTCGAACTTTGTTCTTGCTTTGTCTATTTCCCTGACCTAGGGTGTGGATAATTTTCCGGGTGAGAGCGGGGACATTCATGCCAGGGCGCGTGACAACAATTGCGTTCGACGGGGCGGAGGCGCGCCGCGTCGATGCCGAGGTCGTTCTGACGGGCGGACATGTCGGTTTTCAGGTCGTCGGCCTTGGCGACAAGGCCGTTGCCGAAAGCAAGGAACGCGTGCGCGGCGCCTTTGCCGGTATAGGGCTGGGTCTGCCGGGCAAACGTATCGTCGCCAACCTGTCGCCTGCCGACCTGCCCAAGGAGGGCACCCACTACGACCTGCCGATTGCGCTGGCGCTGATGATCGTCATGGGCATCATTCCCCAGGACGCGCTTGACGGCTATGTCTGCGTCGGCGAGCTGAAGCTGGACGGCCAGATCGCGGCCATCAGTGGCGCCCTGCCCGCCGCCATAGCGGCCAGCGGTTTCGGCATGGGCCTGGTCTGTCCGCACGACAACGGCCCGGAAGCGGCATGGGCCGGCGATAGCGTCGATATTCTGGCGCCCAGGTCACTGGTGGCCCTGATAAACCACTTCAAGGGACTGGCCATTCTGGAACGCCCGGTTCAGGGCACGTTCCGTGACGCCAGCCATGTTTACGACCTGCGCGAGGTCAAAGGCCAGGAAGTGCCCAAACGTGCCCTGGAAGTGGCCGCGGCGGGTGGACACAATCTGCTGTTCGTAGGTCCTCCCGGATCGGGCAAATCCATGCTGGCTCAGCGATTGCCGGGCATATTGCCCGCAATGAACTCCAGGGAACTACTGGAAACATCCCAGATCTGGTCGATGGCGGGACTGATCGCCAAGGGTGAGCTGACGCGCGATCGGCCGTTTCGCAATCCACACCATTCCGCTTCGATGGCGGCGCTGACTGGCGGTGGCGCCCGCGCCCGGCCGGGTGAGGTGTCGCTGGCGCACAACGGCGTGCTGTTCCTGGACGAGTTGCCGGAATTCTCCGGTATTATGTAGCAAACGCACCAAGCGGACGGGAGCTGCAAGATGTGCCTCACTATGGAGGTCCTACCGCGTTAAACTAAATCGCTCGACTAGGCGTGTTCCCGGTAGATGGTTAGTATCTCAGGAAGTACCATCCGCAATGCATGACTCTCGAAGAGTCATAGAGAGTCTATTTTGCTTCGAGGCACTACATATTCCAGTTAATGTTTCATTAACTACAAAATATAGACCTGCCTCTTGACTCTGAGGGCGAAAGTGCGTCACCTTCTACACGCCGAGCGAGTCCAAATAAAAAGGCCGCAAGGGTGTATCAGACCCATGCGACCTGGATGAAGTCGGCTTACCTGACTAGGCTTGACGAAATCAACGCACCCGAATCATCATTCTTTTGATTCTGCCTGTCAAGTCTTTAGTCGTTTTAGTGGGCGAGACCCAGAAAGACGAAGACTATGAGTACTTACAAAATCGGTCGCGATGCTAAAACCGGCGAGTTCATCCCGGTGAAGGAAGCCTTACGGCGTCCGACCACGACTACGGTCGAGACTATCAAAACGCCCTCTTCCACTCCTAAGAAAAAGTAGGGTTTGCGACTTGCGCCGCTTCAGAGGAAGCGGCGCTTTAGCAATTGATGGAGAACGTAATGGATTTCAAAACAGGTGATTTGGTTCGGCTTAAATCAGGCGGGCCGGTGATGACCGTCGATAGCGTAGGGGAGGGGACATACGATCCTCGACCTCATGCCTGGTGCGTATGGTTTGAGAAAGTTGGGTCTAAGAACAACGTGAATAAGCAAGCTTTCCATGTTGAGACGATTGAGGCCTTTGAAAAACCTGCCACGGGCACCACGTTTGGCGCGTTCGTGGTGTAATGTTGCCTTTGTGAAGCGCCACTTCTTCTAGATGAAGGTGGCGCTTCACACTAGCTTAGGACGTTAGTTTTTGTGAGCCTTGGTGGAGACCAGCGATGTTGCCGCCACGCACAGCTCCTCAAATATAGTCTTTGTATCCCACCAACGCCAATCCTGCCGCCAGGCTACTTCTGCGGCGTAAGCTTCGAAGTACGGCCCGGCGATATGGTGATAGACACCATGCTCAGCGCGCCGCAGAACAGAGAAAAAACATTCGGCGTTGTTGGTCGACGCTTCTGGCCTCCAAAATTCCACCAAATGTTTGATGCGTCGCATCGGATAATTGGCCTTCATAAAATTGAAGCCACGGCCCCAGTCGGCGTAGACGAGCGTGCCGGGCTTGATAAATTTGGGCATCAGCTTCGCAGCTTGATGCTCCGTTTTCCCAACGACAATCCTCGTGCGCCCGCCTGGACGCCGTTCGCGGATCACGCCGACAACCTGCTTCTTGGTCGATCTATACGGGAAGCGCCGGTGGTCCTTGTTCTCCAGTTTTATGTTCTTCGGCTTGATGTAGCCGCCGAATTCCGCGCCATCGATCTCAACGGGCGTGTCGAAGACGGTCTCTTGCTGCGAACGCTGCATAGCGCGTCGCAGTCCGTGTAGACGGTAAAAGGCTGTTCGGTAGGACACGCCGAGGCACTTGCTCACCTCGATAGCGCTCTTGCCCTTTGCCGGTAGTGCGAACTCGACGATTAGCTCCAGAATTTGGCGGAATGACAATTTGCGTCTCGCGAATTCGGTCTTCGTGGTCGCGCTGAATTGCTTTGCGCAGTTGCCGCACTTGAAAATCTGCCGTGTTCGGTACTCGTAGCAGGAGCCACAGCCGCAATGCGGGCATTCGGCTTTGCCGCCGTTAGCTCTAAAACGGAGAGAGATGAAATAATGATACGCCTCTTCCTCTGAAAGGCGGGAGATGTCCCTTGGATTGAAGGTGCGCGCGGCTGCGGAGATGGAGAATGCTTGTAAGCAATCCAGCCTCCTTTTCCGCTTTGCTGCCTCTTCGACCACGCACAAAATCCCGACCGCCGCCGGACGTGGCGACGCGGGCATGGGTGCAGAGTTTGGGCCGGTAAATTACCGCCGAAATTCAGCTACTTGACTGATTTTAATACAAAAATAGTTCGTTAAGGTTTTGATCCGTTTACCAGTTTCTCGTCGTTCCAAGCTGTATCAGAATGGGACGACGAAGAGGTAGGTGCACGGAGCGGGCCATATGATAGTTGGTAAGACGCGATTAGTCTTCCGACTGTATGTTTCCACCGCAGGAGAAATTGCGATGACGACAGAAAGATACGATGAAGCTTACCGCGCCTTTGAAGAAGCCGAGCAGTTATTATTCAAGTATCAAGGCTTGCTGAAAAGAGCGCTAGATCAATTCGACAAAAATTTTGATCGTTTCCACATCTACGGTTTGTCAGGGCCGGAGTATTGCCACTCAGCGGGCGTTGACTTTGACGATGGTGTGGACGGAAGGACCTTTCCCAACGCTGAAAAAATAGCTATGGCAGTTTGCAAACGCTCAATCGCCCGCGACACGATGCGAGCAATCTGGCCCCGTCTTACTCAAGAAGAGCGAGCTTCTCGGCAAGGGCCTGCTTAGGAACCCAATGCGTCATGGATGGTACCATCCAGTTCAGTTCCTTACAGTTCGGATGGTCGATACGGACGCGAATGTTCATATATTCGTCTGGGAAAAGACGGTTCGATAGAGTCATTACCGCATCTATCAGTGCTACAAGCAGCTCCCTATCGGTCGGGTGAGTAGGCATTTGAGTTTCTCTAAAAGCTTAGATAATTATTCGTTGCAATCCTCCGCCTCGGAAGAGGAGGTCGCTGAATTACTACGCGCTCAGCGTCTCATATTCTAAGAAAAAGTCAAGACATCGCCAAAACTGTTATAGCCTACGCTTTAATTCTCGTTCAATATTCTTGAGGCTTCTGGCGCTTCGCATCGGAGCCGTGAGCCAACGCCATATGAAATATAGGATGAGCGCGCCGAATATTAGAACTTCCATTGACCAAACCTTTCTCACTCGGGCTGATAGATCGCGGCCTGCTGAACGGCACCTTCGGCATCTTCAAGGTGATCCGCAGAAAGCTCATCAACGGGCGCAGCAGCTTTTGCCTTCAGCAACAGGCTTTCAAGCGTCGGCACGGTAGGCGCTCCGGCTGAGACCTTCGCCGCGCACACGGCTCGCATTGTTCGGATCGTGTCGTCTTCGCTGATAAAGCTGCCGTAGTATTGCTTGCAGTCGTCAGCCGTTGTGGTGTTGGTCGCAACGAACCCGGCTTGCCAGTTTTCACCGTGGTACGCCTTCTCTGCCGACACCCACCGCTTGTAGGCTGCCGTGATAGCGAGATTGTAGTCCTCGATGCTCTCCCCTTCGACGGTGTACCCACGGTCGGCTCTCAATAGCGCCAGGTACGCGTCTTCAGCGGCGTCCCTATTGGCCGTGCGCTCTTCCCGAGCCTGCTCGTCCAATAGCTTTTTCGATGGTTCTGGCGCGACCGCTACGGTCGGCGCTGCCGGTTTAGGCTCTGGCTTGTACGTTAGGGTGCCATACAGAACGATTGCTCCTATTGCGCCGAAGGCAATGATCCTGGAACGCGGTGAGTACCCTCTGCCGAGCAAGCACCACACAAACACAAATGGCAAAGCGACAAGGCCAAGCCATAATGCAGGGCTAATCTGCCGGTACACATATTGTCCGCTGTAAGAAGTCATCCTGCCCGCCTTCTGCTAAAGCCGCCCGATACAACCAATAGTCACTATAGTGACTGGAGCAGCTTAACATTCCGTTGCCGTATGCGCCGATGCGCTTATCGGAGACATTCGGAATCAACGTCCGCAGGGTTCGCCTGGAGCGTGGAATGACGATTGAAGAGGTGGCTGATGAAGTCGGGCTAGCCTACACGTATGTGGGGCAGATCGAGCGGGGCGTCAGGAATCCGACGCTGGACGTGGTGGAGCGGATAGCAGCGGTGTTGAAGGTAGAGCCTCTGTACCTCTTAAAGCCTGAACTAAAAAATAATTAGAGCCGGGCTTCAGAAGATGTCAGGGAAAGTGAGACACAATCTCGTCGATTGATGCTTGGTCGAAGCCCTCTTCGGCTAACTCGGCACAAAGTTCGTCAATTGTTTCGGCGTCTATATCAATGGGCTCGCCCTTACTCCTGGGAGGCATAATGACTGTACTCGAGTCGTCACCATACACCTCCCCGTCGTAGTCTTTGCCTAGCGTGGTGCTAACGCGATATCCGCCGTCCGAATATGTTTTTATTTGGACCTGTCGCCCACCGATTTCACCAGTATGATGTGTAGTCCACGAACCAAACATTTTGTCACCTTTGAAGGATTATGGAGACGTTTCCGTTGCATAGGCGTCTTGCGCGATGGAATGTCAAGCGGCGGCACAATCTAGCTAATCGTCCAGCCTGAGCATCGTTACCCCCGCCGCCGCTAGACATTGCAGCATATATGCTGCCGAAAACGTACCCCTCGACAGTTTGTTCTTCAGGTTCGCTTCCTTTTCCTCCACGCCGATCTCTGCCAGCTTCTCGATAAGCTGCGCATAGGTCACACCTTTACGCTTGAGTTCCGCCTTCAAGAGGTTGGCGGCCTTCATTTCCCAGTCCGTTTTTTCGGTCATGGTATCACCTACAATAAAGAAAGTATCGTAAACGATACTTTTTCACTTGTCCAGAAACCAAAAAGGTACTATATACGATACCTAAGTATCGAATGTAGGACATGGGACAACACTTTCTCCTTACTGCTGCCGCTCGCACGCTCTCCCTAGCCGGGGTGATGCGTATGACTGACGACGCAGCCTTTGAAACTTTCAAAGCAATCCGTTGGAATGACAACGGAGGAGAACCGTATTGCCCGCGTTGTGGGTGCCTGGCGATCTACAGCTATACGGCACGCAAAATCTTCAAATGCAAGGGCTGTAACGCGCAGTTCTCTGTGACGACAGATACGATCTTTGCCAGCCATAAGCTGCCAATCCGAGACATCCTCGCTGCTATCGCGCTCTTCACCAACGGTGCCAAGGGCTACCCCGCTCTCCAACTGAGCCGCGATCTAAACGTCCAGTACAAGACGGCCTACGTCCTGGCGCACAAGCTCCGTGAAGCCATGAGCAAGATCACCGACAATGCGCCGTTGGATGGTCATGTCGAGGTCGATGGCGCGTATTTCGGCGGCTATGTGAAGCCTGCCAATGAGAAGGAAAACCGCAAGGATCGACGCCTGACTGAAAATCAGTCTGGGAAGCGACAGGTTGTCGTCGTCATGCGTGAGCGTGAAGGTCGCGCCCTGCCATTCGTCGCCAAGGCGGAAGCACATGGCGTGGCATTGGTCCGGGCAAACGTGAGCCCGAGTGCGACCGTTCATGCCGACGAAGCCTCCCATTGGGATGTCCTGGCAATCCAATACGAAACGAAACGCATCAATCACCGCGAAGCGTACTCGCTCGATGGTGCCTGCACCAACATGGCGGAAAGCTACTTCTCTCGCCTGCGCCGCGCCGAACAAGGCATCCACCATCGCATCGCGGGCAAATACTTGGATGCCTATGCCAACGAAATGGCGTGGCGGGAGAACTATCGCCGGGTCAGCAACGGCGACCAGTTCACAATGATTACCAGCGCCGCCTTAAACCACCCCGTTTCGCGAAAGTGGAAAGGCTACTGGCAACGCTCAATTACGAACCATCGGGAGGCTGCATGAAACGTCGCGAAGAACCCCTTGCATTTTGGCTGAGGGGACATTTGTTCCAGATCGTACCTGACTACCAAAGTGAGGAAGGCTTCCTTGGTATACGCAACGGGCGTATTGCCGCGCGGGCGGATAGCCGGGCTGAAGTTGCAAGGTTTCTAATAGGGATAAGTAGTTGAGGTAGCAGTTGTGCCAGCCACACGCCTCATGTCATTGATTGGTCATGAAGCAAAGCAGATTGTCATGCTAGGATTTGTGAGGTGAATATATGCAGCAGTGGCAAATACGCATCCAATCATCGCAACGGTGCCCACGCCAATAAGCGCCGCACGATGCCACCTAATACGCCTCAGTAGGCTATCGAAAATATCAACGAATTGACCGCTAATTGCCTCAAACTCTCTCAGCAGCTTCTCACGTTGACGAGTGACATCCTCTCTAATGGCGAGCAAAGTAACCCACTGGTTAGTGATTGACATTGCAAGCAGCGCAAAAAAAGCCCACGCCCCAAACAACACTGCTACATCTATCCATAAATTAATGTCGCACGTTGTAGCGGGTTTTAACTGTGTAGCGACAATAATCGTAGCCACCGGTATCCCAAGCAATTGACTCTGTATGTCAACAAGAGACTTGTGTATTTGATTTACATAAGTCAACTTTGTCGCTTCTAAATCGCCTCGGATTTTGGTATAAGAGAACGTTGATACAAATAGTTTATACCCCTTTTGCACCTCATCTACTAAGGCGCTGATATTCTCCATAATAAATGCAAATCGCTTACGTAGCGGTTGGCCCTGCGCTAAATCTATCAACGCTTCAGAGAAGATTTCAAGCTTTTGGTCTCGATGTCCATCATCTTTAAAAAATTCTATTATGCTTTTCAGCTTTTCAATATCCAACGACAGCAATGACGACTCATTGTAATACACTGGGATAGAAAATTTGCCCTTTTTTACAAAAATAAGTTCTTGCTTTGTTTTGTCTACATATGCGCAAGCTTCGGCAGCAAGATTGTAGAACTCAAGGGTTTTTATATATCTTGTGAAAATATCTGAGTTGGCGGTGTCATCAGAACCCAAATTAACACTAACGACATAAAAATTATTGCATTGTTCGAGCCGCGCGCCTGGTGCATTCAGTAGCCCGTCAAAATCCTTAGCGAGAATGCCCAACGCGAGTTTCGGCGCAGACACCCTAACTCGAACTTCTTGTCCCACCGCTAAGTTCAATGGTTCGTCTAGTACCGAGATATTGGCATCACTTGCATTGGTGTCAGTAGATTCAATAAGTTGAATATCTGCCAGCACCGAACTGGTGGCTATGCGCAATAGCCCGCCATCCCCGCTAGGGTCGAATGTCGTATGACGATAGACATTCAGCAAGTTGATAAAGCTTACCGTTGGCATGGCTACTCAGCAAGCAATTCAGGCTGTACTTCTGAGACAGGCGGTATCTCATTCCGCAATTCATCCGCAAGTTCGTTCGGAACGCCACGGACAATGAGCGTGTTCTCAAGTGGATCGTATTGTATGTTTCCGCCACTGAGCGCCTCTCGTTCAAACTCAATGGACCAGAGGGCGGTCTTACCTCTGAATTTTACCAACGACCCTAAGGCCCTGCGATCGGGAACAAAATGATCGTTCAACAATATGTCCGGGTCCGTCAGCACGTTCAGTAATTTATCTGGCTGAAGCGGCATAAGTTCATTCGCTAAGGCTTGAAATTCAAGTTCTTCCCTAGATCTGGCATAGCGGTCACAAATAACCTTGGCCTTCGCAAGAAATTCATCCT
>CAMLLA010000061.1 GCA_946480525.1 uncultured Asticcacaulis sp.
GCATCCTGATGATCCAGGAAGCGGGCGGCAAGATCACCGCGATCGACAGCGACGACTCGCCTATGAATGCCGGCGACATCGTCTGCGGCAATCCGGAAATCTACCCGCAGCTTCTGGAAAAGCTGCATCTGGCGAAGTAGTTCCGATTTGTCAGACCAGCATTCTGATTGACAGCGTCGTCATGTGAGGCACACTCCCGCCAAAAATAATATTGGGAGACGACCATGACGATCACACGCCGCGCAGCCATCGGCGCCGGACTAGCCGCAATGGCCATTCCGTTTGCCGCTAACGCCGTAGAAGCCCTGTCTCCGCGCTCGAAGCCCGGCGCGATTCTGGGTGAAGGCCCCTTATGGTCGGAGCGTGACAGCACGCTTTACTGGGTCGATATACGCGGCAAAAAGCTGAATGCGCTCGGCATCGATATCACGCTGGACGATGCGGACGCGTGGGGCGTCAAAAGCTGGGACATGCCGGACCTGATCGACTGGATCGTCCTGCGCAAATCCGGTGGCTTTCTGGTCGGCATCCTTCGCACCGTCCATGCCCTGACACTCGATCCGTTCAAGCTGACACCGCTGTTTGA
Organism: uncultured Asticcacaulis sp.; assembly: GCA_946480525.1. Next base: position 587 of record CAMLLA010000061.1, read on the forward strand.
GATCGAAGCCGACCAGACCGAAAACCGCCTGAACGATGCCAAGGTCGATCCCAAGGGCCGGCTGTGGACCGGTACCATGCACATGCCGTTCAACAAGAAGACAGCCGCGCTCTATCGCATCGATCCCGACCTGAGCCTGCACAAGATGGACGCGCCCTATCTGTGCACCAACGGCCCCGGCTTCAACGCGGATGGCACGCGCATGTATCACAACGAAACCGCGGATCGCATTTCGTATCAGTTCGACGTCGCTGCGGACGGATCGCTGGCGAACAAGCGCGTCTTTACGACATTCCGTCCCGACGAAGGCATGCCCGATGGCGTGACGACCGACGCCCAGGGCGGCATCTGGATCTCGCACTATAACGGCGGGCGCGTGACGCGCTTCAAGGCAGACGGCTCGGTCGATTTCGTCATTCCGATCCCGGCGAAGCAAAGCACCAGCATGACGTTCGCGGGCCCGAACCTCGATCGCATGTTCATAACGACCGCCGCCCAACCGCCAGTCGGGGCCGATGATCCGCAGGCCGGAACATTGTTCGAAGTGCCGAAAGCCCTGCTGCGTGGCCATACCGGCCTGCCGACGGGTCAGTTCGCGGGCTAGGCCACGGTACGTTGAAACAACCCCTCATCCGGTCGAGCAAGCTCGACCACCTCCTCCCCTCAGGTGGGGAGAAGGGACCGCACCGAAGTCCCCTCTCCCCTTTTAAGGGGAGAGGGCTAGGGTGAGGGGTACTTAGATGTCAGCCTCAAGGCTATGACTAAGAACTACGCCTCGAACTGCAATGACGCCAGCCGCTGATACAAACCGTCGCGCGCCATGAGTTCGGCGTGCGTGCCGCTGTCCACCACACGGCCACCGTCCATGACAACGATGCGGTCGGCCTTGAGCACCGTCGCCAGGCGATGGGCGATGACAAGCGTTGTCCGTTCGCGCATGGCTTCGTTGAGCGCTGCCTGCACCAGCCGCTCGTTCTCGGCATCGAGCGCCGAGGTCGCTTCATCGAGCAGCAGGACACTGGAATCGCGCACCAGGGCGCGGGCGATCGACAAACGCTGCTTCTGCCCGCCGGACAAGGACTTGGCGCGCTCGCCCAGCGGCTGCTTGAAGCCTTCAGGCAATGCCTCGATGAACTGAAGCGCCTGCGCCTTGGCGGCGGCCAGGCGGACTTCGGTATCGGTCGCGTCCTCGCGGCCGAAACGGATATTGTCCTCAGGCGAGCCGGAGAACAGCGCCGTGTCCTGGGCGACCAGCGACAGGCGATCGCGGACGGCCTTCGGGTCGACGGTGCGGATATCGACGCCGTCCAACGCAATCACGCCGGCCTCGAAATCGTAGTAGCGCAAGAGCAGCTTGAAGACGGTCGACTTGCCGGCGCCCGACGGCCCGACCAGCGCCACCGTCTCGCCCGGGCGGACTTCCAGCGAAAAGTCATTGAGCACCAGTTGGTCCGGGCGCGACGGATAAGCGAACTGTACGCCGTCGAAGACGATGTCGCCGCGCGGCTCAGGCAGGGCTGCGGGCGCTTCCGGCGCCTTGATCAGCGGTTCGGAGCCCAGCAGTTCATCGATGCGGCTCATGGCGCCGGCGGCCTTTTGCACGTCACCCCAGGTCTCGTTGAGATTGGCGACCGAGCCCGCAGTGAAGACGGCCAGCATGACGAACTGGATCAGCACGCCGTTCGACATCTTGCCGGCCATGACGTCCTGCGCCCCCAGCCACAGCACGATCGCGGTGCCCCCGAAGACCAGCGAGATGACCATGGCCGTCATGGTGGCCCGGGTCGCGATACGGCTGACCGACTTTCTATAGGCGTCTTCGACGCTGTCGTTGAAGCGGCTTTGCGTGAAGCGTTCGCGCACGAAAGCCTGCACCGTTTCCAGTGCATCGAGCGATTCGGTTGCGAAGCCGACGGCGCGCGCGAAACGGTCCTGTGTTTCACGCGTCACCTTGCCGACCTGGCGGCCGAAGACGATCAGCGGCACCAGTACCAGCGGGAAGATGGCCAGCACCATAAGGGTCAGCTTCGGGCTGACGACCATCATCATGATCAGGCCCAGCACGAACATCAGAAGGTTGCGCAGGGCGATGGATATGGAGGCCGCGACCAGGGTCTCGATGATCTGGATGTCGGTGGTAAGACGTGAGATCACTTCGCCGGTACGTATCTTCAGAAAGTAGGCCGGGTCGAGCTTCAGGATATGGCCAAAGACGTCTTCGCGCATGTCGGCGACGACCCGTTCGCCCAGGCGCGTGATGAAGAAGTAGCGCAGCGCCGTGGCAACCGCCATCAGGAGCGCGACGCCACCCAGGACCAGAAACCACTTGTTCAGTTCATCGACATTGCCTGAGCCGAAGCCGCTGTCGATCAGTTCCCGGGCGACGAAGGTCATGGCAGGCGTCGTCGTGGCCGAAACGACCAGGAAGACCAGCATCAATGCAAGGTCGCCGGCCTGGCGTTTCAGGTAGGGCCACAAACGGATCAGCGGCCGCAGGTCGCGCGTCTTTTCGCGGCGGCCGGCGGCGTGGCGGATCTGGCCGGCCAGTTCAGCGCCGGAGCTGGGGCGGTCCTGGATATCGTTCGGAGTATTATCGGGCATCCGCGCTGCTTTAGAGGATTGATAAGGGAATTGGAACCTGTCAGTTCGTGGAACAAGGCTTCACATTCGTGCAATTCCCTTGCAGAGCCATCCACGTTCATGTAATAGCCCCGCTTCCGCTGACCACAGCTCAAACAATTCGGCGTCCGCACTCTGCTGGCTGGACGTGAAGGATCGCGAAAATGAAAAAAGAAGGCCACCCCGATTATCACTGGATCACCGTCACCCTGACCGACGGCTCGAGCTACAAGACCCGCTCGACCTACGGCAAGGAAGGCGCCGTGCTGAACCTGGATATCGATCCCCGTACGCACCCGGCCTGGACCGGCGGCACGGGCACGCTGCTCGACCGCGCCGGCCGTGTTTCGCGCTTCAACAACAAGTTCGGTGGCTTCCTCAAGAAGTAAGCAACTTAAGACTTTCGGAAAATGCGGTGTCCTCGGGCGCCGCATTTTTTGTTTGGGGGGGAAGGCATGACATTTCGCTGGGGATATGCGCTGGCAACAGTCGTCCTGTTCGGCACAGAACTGCTGATTGCCCTTTACCTCAACGATCCGCTCATCCGCCCGCACGTCGGCGATGCCCTGGCGGTCGTCCTGGTCTATCTGGCATTGCGGACGGTATTCCCCTGGCGGCCCCTTCCGGTCGCACTGACCGCGCTCGGCGTCGCCTTTGTCATCGAACTTGGGCAGCTCTTTCATATCCGTGACCTGTTAGGCCTGTCCGACAGCAAACTGGTCCGCTTCACGCTTGGTGGCGTATTCGACGTCAAGGACCTGATCTTCTACACTGCAGGCGCTGTCGTCGCCCTGATCGTTGAAGCTGCGCGCCGCGAGCGCGTCGTCTGATTCTGTGCTAATCGGGCTGGATGGCAAAGCTTAACACGCCCTATGACGGCTCTTCCAAACTGTTCACGATAGGTCTGAAACCGCTCGATCTCACCGAATGGATCGAATGCGACGAGGCCCTGAGAGCCTATCTCGACGAAAAGGACCGGTTATCGGCCCGCGTGCCCCATGAGGTCTTCGGCGCCCTGCCCGGCAGCGAAGCGGCCCAGGATGAGGCCCTGATGCTGCTGGCCGATCACCTGCCCACACGCTATCCGGATGTCTATCAGCGCATGGGCCCGCAGATCGATGTGGTGCCGGCCTTTCGCCGCATTCGGCTCGATGATCCCCTGACCCCGCGCCTGCTTTTGGCGTCAGCGCTGGTGCAGGAGGATCTGGTCATCCTGCAAAAGCGTGACGATGGCTGGACGGTGACCGCCGGGGCCCTCGCCTTCCCGTCGTCATGGCGCCTGTCCGATAAACTGGGCAAGCCGATGCACGATGTTCATGGTCCGGTGCCGGACTTCAATGCCGGCACGCGCAACGCCATGATGATCGAGCGCATGTTCGACAATCTCAAAGCCGACATGCCGGTCATGCGCTGGAACTGGTCGCTGTATGGCGACGACGTGCTGCATCATCCCGAAGCCGGCAACGGCGGCCGCCGTTTCGGTGAGGGCGAGATCGCTGAGCATGTTTATTTGCGCGTCGAGCGCCAGACCCTGCGCAAACTGCCGCAATCGGGCGCCATCCTGTTCACCATCCGCATCTATATCGATCCGCTGGAGGCGCTGGACAGCCACGCCGATGGTCCGGCGATTGCGCGAGCCTTGATCAATCAGGTCAATGAACTGACGCCGGAACAGTTGGAATATAAGGGTCTGGCGGTGGAGAAGGAGAACGTAATCCAGCGGCTTAAGCAAATAGTAGAAACGCGCTGAAACCCCTCCTCCCTGTCGCGCAGCTTGCCTGCCGGCGAGGCTGGGGAGGTGGCATCGAGCGTAAGCGAAGATGACGGTGGGGGGCGACTCCGACGGAATACCCCACCACCGCATCGCGCCGGTGCAAGCACCGCCTTGTGCGGTCCCCCTCCCCATCGCGACGCGACAGGGAGGAGATGTCGCGTGTAACGATTCCTAAGCGGCCAGTTGCTCTTTGACTCGCTCTGCAAGAGTTTTGATATCCAACGGCTTCGGCAGGAAGGATACATTCTTTTCTTCTTCGAGCAGGTCCGAGAATTCGGATTCCGCGTAGCCCGAGATAAACATGACCGGCACGTTGCCGATTAGCGGCCGGGCGCGTTTCAGCATCGATGGTCCGTCCAGACCCGGCATGATGACGTCCGAGATCAGCAGGTCAAAACGTCCGTTCTCGGCCTCGATGATTTCCAGCGCCTGCTCGCCGTCCTCGGCCTCCAGCACCTCGTAGCCTCGCTGGCGCAGCAGGTGGGCGGCGATGCCGCGCACGATCTGTTCGTCCTCGACAAACAGGATGCGACCAACGCCCGACAGGTCTTTCGGGACTGGCTTTGCTTCGGCGACTGGCTTCGGCGTGGCCAGCTCCTTTTCGGTTTCGATCCACACCGGTAGGAAGATACGGAAGGTCGCGCCCTGCCCCATCTTCGAGTCGATCAGGATATGGCCGCCGGCCTGGTTGATGATGCCGTGCACGGTCGACAACCCCAGACCCGTCCCCTCGCCCAGCGGCTTGGTCGTGAAGAAGGGCTCGAAGACCTGCGAGATGATTTCCGGCGGGATGCCAGGGCCAGTGTCGCTGACCTCGATCAGGGCAGCGCCCTGCGCCGGCGCTTCGGGCCAGCCGCGTGTCTTTGCCTCGGCCTGGCTGAGCGGCGCGGTGCGGATCATGACCTTGCCGCCGCCCTGGGCGCGCATGGCGTCGCGGGCGTTGACGACCAGGTTCATCATGACCATTTCCATCTGTCCCTTGTCGACATGGACATTGGGCAGGTTGCGGCCGTATTCGGTTTCCAGCTTGACGTCCTCTCGTACCAGGCGGCGCAGCAGGACCTCGGCTTCGGAGACCATCTCACCGACATTGAGCGTGACGCGCTTGACCGTCTGCTTGCGGGCAAAGGCCAGCAGATTGCGCACCAGGTCCTCGGCGCGTGCAATGATCTGACGAATGCCGTTCAGGTCTTCGTAGGATGGATCGCCAAGGGGGTGGTTGAGCAGCAGCTGGTCGTTGCGGAACTTGAAACCGGTCAAAAGGTTGTTGAAATCGTGCGCCATGCCGCCGGCGACCTGGCCGATGGCCTGCATCTTCTGCGACTGGATGAGCGTCGTCTCCAGCTTCTTCTGTTCGGAGACATCGAACAGATAGAGCGTAAAGCCGCCCGCCACGGGCGAGACATAGATCTGCACAGGACGATCCGCCTTGGTGCGGAGCGCGATATCGAACGGCCCGGTCTTGCCGCCATCCCGGCTGACGGCCAGGCGTTCGGTCAGATCGGCGCGCGAATTGTCGTGAACCAGGTCGCCGAACACCTTGCCCGCCAGGTCGTCCGGGCTCTGTTCGGTCAGGCTGGCAAAGACGCGGTTGAACTCGCTGATATGGGCGGAAAACACATCGTCGCCCATGACCAGCGCGGCGCCGAACGGCGCGGCTTCGGCAAAGGTGTCCAGCTTGGCTTCGGCCAGGGGCTCGGACGCGGCTTCTGGCTGAGGGTCGGAGGGCTGCGTATCTCCTGCCCCCTTGCCTTCGTGCCGGAGCATGACGCCCTGGCCGAGCACACCCTGCGAGCCGGCGCGCACGAGCACCAGGTCTTCGCCGAGACGCGACACCACCATTTCAAAATCGAAGCCGCCCAGCTTGACCAGGGCGCGGCCCATGCCATTGGCCTTGGCTTCACGCATCGCGACGAACAGCGACGGCGCTTCGTCCCCCTGAGGCAGGCGTTTTGCACCACCACCGGCGTCCGTCCACGCGGTGTTGGCGGCAACGATATGGCCGTCATAGCCGGCGACGGCCGCGGCCTCTTCGAGCGACACGACAACATCGGCGGCGCGGAAACCCTCATTGGTCAGGATTTCGTTTTCGCTGGAAAAGGCGAACATGCTGAGGAAGATGACGACGGCGAAGGTCATCAGGAAGATCGCCAGGAGCAGGCCGACCGGCAGGTGACCCGCCACAAGCCATACGGCGACGCAGGCACAAACCACGACCGCGGACACAATACTCAGTGTCCAGACATTCACGGCTTCGCGGAGGCGCGCAACGGTAAAACGAGCGCGCCAGCTTGCAGGCGCGGCTTCGGGCAGGTCTGAGGACTGGATCGGTCGGGCGGACAAAACGGCTACCTCACGGGACTAGAGCGATACGCCAAAAGTGTGCAGCGGTTTTTGGCCAAATATCGCGGCATAACAAATCTGGAACATCTCGCGGCGAATCACGTGTGAGTTTAGCGCATTTGGCGAATTGGCGCGCGTCAAGAAAAGATGGTGATTGGAAAGGCGACGGATAAGCCGCTAAGGTGGGTCATACCGGCCGACGACGGTAAGGGGGGAACCATGGCGTTCATGCAGCGGCTTACCGTTACCTTGCTGACGGCCGTTCTTATGTGTGCCGCGGATTTCGTTGCACTTGCCTCGGCCCAGGAGACCGTCAACGACATTACGCGATTGAACCCAGTGGTCGTTGAACAGGTCGTCACACCGACCACTATCGACGACGTTAGCCGTCTCATCGCCAATCATGCCGGCCCGGTCTCGATTGGCGGTGGGCGCTTCAGTCAGGGCGGACAAACGGCCTGCGCGGGCTGCCTGTTCATCGACATGCGCCAGATGAACCACGTCGTCGCTCTCGACGCAACGGGCAAGCGCATTACGGTTGAAGCCGGCATCACCTGGCGCGCCATTCAGGAAGCGATCGATCCGCACGGCCTGTCGCTGCGCATCATGCAAAGCTACGCCAACTTCACGGTCGGCGGCTCACTTAGCGTCAACGCGCATGGCCGCTACGTCGGCGAAGGCCCGATCATTCGTTCGGTCGAGTCGTTCCGGATTGTCATGGCGGACGGATCCCTGAAAACTGCCAGCCGAACCGAGAATCCGGAAATATTCCGAGCCGCCATTGGCGGCTACGGTGGCCTGGGGGTGGTTGTCGAAGCCACTTTGCGCCTGACGGACAATGTGCCGGTCGAAACACAAGCCGTGCGCATGCGCGTCGAGGACTATCCGCAATGGTTCAATGCGACCGTCCGGCCATCGGCAACCGCCGTTTTTCATAACGCGACCCTTTATCCGCCAGAATATAAATCGGTCAACGCCATTACAATAGCCACAACGGACAGACCTCTGACCGTGACCAACCGACTGACGTCTCAGGGTAAGACCAGCGGCACTCGCCGTGCGCTGATGGGCTGGCTGTCCAATGGCTTGTTTGGCAAGCAGATCAAGCAGCACATTTACGATCCGCTGATTTACAGCCGTCGCAAGGTCGTCTGGCGGAACTACGAGGCCAGCCTGGACGTCGCAAGTATCGAGCCGGGCTCACGCGAAAGATCAACCTACGTTCTGCAGGAATACTTCATTCCCGTTGACCGCTTTGACGCTTTCGTTCCGAAGATGCGGGCTATCCTGAAAGCCCGGAAGGTGAACGTACTCAATCTGTCGGTCCGCCAGGCCCAGTCCGATCAGGAAAGCCTGCTGTCATGGGCGCCGGTCGAAGTCTTTTCTCTTGTTCTCTATTATGAGCAGGGCACTTCAGACACCGACCGTCAGGCCGTGGGGGTCTGGACGCGGGAATTAATCGACGCGGCGATTTTATCCGGTGGCAGCTACTACCTGCCTTACCAGATCCACGCCACGCCGGAACAGTTTCTTAAAGCCTATCCACGCGCGCCGGAATACTTTGCTCTCAAGCGCAGGCTGGACCCGACCTATAAGTTTCACAGCAAGCTATGGGACGCATATTACCGCCCGTAATCAGAAGCCCCTGCGCTTCTTCGTCAGAACGAAGCCGATCAGCTTGGCGACGGCGGCGAAATGTTCTTCCGGAATGACCTCGTCGATATCGATCGCGGCATAGAGGGCACGCGCCAGCGGGGGATCTTCGACGATCGGCACCTCGTGCTTGCCCGCCTCTTCCCGGATTTTCAGGGCCAGGGCATCGACGCCCTTAGCGACGCAGATGGGGGCTGCCGTTTCGCCGGCTTCGTAGCGCAGGGCGACGGCGTAGTGGGTCGGGTTGGTGACGACCACGGTCGCGGTGGCGACATTGGCCATCATGCGGCGGCGCGACTTTTCCATGCGCAGCTGGCGCAGCTTGCCCTTGATGTGCGGATCGCCTTCGGTCTGCTTGTATTCTTCCTTCTGTTCTTCCTTCGACATCTTCATCTTCTGCATAAAGCGGAAGCGCTGCAGCATGTAGTCGGCGCCGCCCCCGACGAACAGGAAGATGCAGACCGATATGGCCAGGACCAGGAGAATGTCACGGCAGTAAGGCAGGATCAGGGTCGGCGATATGCCGGTCAGGTTGACGATGCCCAGCAGCCTGTCCTTCAGGATATTCCAGACGATGACGCCGGTGACGATCAGCTTGAGCAGGGTCTTGCCGAACTGGATCAGGGCGTCCGGCCCGAACAGCTTTGCCACACCGCTCATCGGATTGAGAATCGAGAAGTTCGGCTTCAGTTTCGACGGCGTGAACATGAAGCCGGTCTGCATGACATTGCCGGCGACGCCCAGGATAAGCGCGCCGCTCATGACCATGATGATAATGGGCAGGACGCGCAGCAGCAGATCGCGGAATATCGTGACGCCGCCATCACCTTCCATCGAGTTCAGCAATTGCTGGGGATGGGCCAGGAAAGGCAGCAGGTCCTGGGCCAGGTTGGCGCAGATGGACGGCCCTGCAAACGCGAGTACGGCGACCGCACCGATAAGCGACATGGCCTGCGGCAGGTCCGCGGACTTGGCGACATCGCCCTTCTCCCGCGCCTGCTGGAGTTTTCGGGCCGAGGCCTCTTCGGTTTTATCCTCCTGATCGCCACCCTCAGCCATTTCCCAGATCTCCTATGGCGATCTGGCAAGGCCAAGCGGCCGCCGCCGCAGGCGCGATGAATAGCGCGCCGCCCAATGCGGCGAGCCCTTGCGGCGTCTGAGCAAAAGAATGTTCGCCACCCTCAGCCATTTGCCCGCCTCAGGAATACGGCCATGAAGTCTTGGTAGTGGTCGATGAAAACCATGCCGATGGAGCCGAGGCTCAGCGCAAGAAGCGCCAGGCCAAGCAGGACGTTAAGCGGGGTGGCGGCAAAGAAGATCGGGAAGTTCGGCATCATACGGCCGACAAAGCCGACGGCGACGTTGAAGATCAGGCCGAAGGCGATGAGCGGCGCGGCCATCTGCATGGCCAGGAGAAAGCTGCGCGATACGGTCTGGACCATCAGCGTCACGGCGTCGCCGATCATGACGGGTTTGGTTGCAGGGAAGACTGTGAAGGAATCGACCATGGCCCGAATGAACAGATGGTGCAGGTTGGTGGCGTAGATCAGGATCAGGCCCAGCATGGCCATGAAGGTGCCGATGCTGGTCGAGGGCTGGGCCTGGGCCGGGTTGGCGGTCTGGGCGAAGGACAGGGTCGTCTGCAACGACATGATTTCACCCGTGGTGGCCAGCGAGTACATGAGCACGCGCATGAGCGTACCCAGCATCAGGCCGATAATGACTTCGTGCAGGACCTGTCCCGTCATGCCGCCGATGGTCAGGGGCATGGGCGGCAAGGTGTGCCGGACGATCGGTGTGACCACAAGGGCAAGGACCAGCGCCAGGCTGAGGCGATAGCGCGGCGGCACCGCCTGGTCGCCTATGCCGGGCATCAGCATGACCAGGCTGGCCAGGCGCATAAAGATCAGGCCGATGGCCCACAGGTCCGCAGAGGTGCCGAAGAGGGAGTCCACCTCGGCCCCCGGCGAAACGGCCAGGGGCGCCAGGCGCAGCGAAGGCGCTGCGAACAGCATCGGTCAGATGCCTGCAATTCGGTTCATGACCTGATGCATGAAGCTCGACAGCAATGCGCCCATCATCGGCAGGAAGAGCAGCAGGGCGACGAAGATGGCGATGATCTTGGGAGCGTAGATCAGGGTCTGTTCCTGGATCTGGGTCAGGGCCTGGAACAGGCCGATCGCGACACCGACGACGAGGCCGACCAGGAGAATGGGCGTGCACAGCTGGATGGTCAGCCAGATCGCATCCCGTCCAAAAGCCAGCACTTCACTACCGTTCATCGTTTTACCCTGCTCTACCGCCCGGCAAAACCTGCCGGGTACACCCGGCTGAATTTGCCCCGCGCACGGTTAATGCGGCATTAAGGATGGAGAGATTCTTTGCGGGAAGCGAATAGATATGCCTAGACATTCAAACCTGGCGGACAGCTAGGCCGCGATGCTGAGGCGAAAACCGTGATCGCATGAGCACCCGCAGCGACGTGTACTCATGTACACGAGCAAGGGCGCGGAAGGCGGTTGCGGTTTGCAGACCAGCAGCGTGAGCCTAGATGGGCATGCGCATGATTTCCTGGTATGCCGAGATCACCTGATCTCTGATGGCGATGACGCTTTGCAGCTGCGTCTCGGCAGAGGCGACGGCGGTGACGGCGTCGATAAGGTCGACGCGGCCGGACTGCTGGCCGGCCATCATGGTCTCGGCGCCTTGTGTCGATTTGTAGGTCTGCTCCAGCGCGCCTTGCAGCATCTTGCCGAAGTCGGGACCTTGCGCAGCCTGGGCGCTATCCTCGTTGATCGAGGCAGCCTGCTGCTTGATGGCGGCGCCGTAGGCGCGGGCGGCGATCAGTGCGTCCATGGGTCAGCTCTTACTTTTGCAGGATATCGATTGTCTTGGTCGTCATGGCGCGCGCCGTGTCGATGACATTGAGGTTGGCCTCATAGGCGCGCTGCGCCTCGCGCATGTCCATGGTTTCGATCAGCGAATTGACGTTGGGCTTTTTGACGTAGCCTTCCGCGTCGGCGGCGGGATGGGCCGGATCGTATTCCATCGTGAATTCTTTCATGTCCGGTGCGACCTGGGCCAGCTTCACGCCCGTCGCGCCGTCGATCGGCGCGGCGGTGAATACAGGCACCTGGCGCCGGTACGGGTCGCCGCCCTTCACGCGGCTGGTCGAGTCCGAATTGGCGATGTTTTCGGCGATGATGCGCATGCGCGCCTGCTGCGCCTTCAGCGCCGAGGCCGCGACCGCCATGGTCTGGTCAGAATGGATCACGGGCTTAACCATCGCTTACTCCTTACCTGCCCCTGGCTCAGCGGCCGGGCGCCTTCATCGCCATGCGAACCATAGCCATCGATTTCTGGTAGAAGCCGACGGCCGCGTCGAACTGCATGCGGCTTTCGGCCATTTTGAGCATCTGTTCTTCGAGCACCACGGAGTTGCCGTCCATGGTGGTTTCGGAATCGAGCGCCGTCACCTCACGCGCCGCCCCCGGCTTGAAACCGTCAATCTGCATGTGGGCGGAATTGGTCGTCGCCATGCCAAGCTGGCCGCCGGCCTCCGCCTGCCCCTTCAACAGGGTGTCGAAATTCTGCGCGGCAAGGTCGCGCGGCTTGTAACCGGGCGTCGAGGCGTTGGCGACGTTTTCCGCCACCAGCTTTTGCCGTCCGCTCAGCCACCTCATGCGGGTCTGCAGCGCGTCGAGAAGATTTAAGTCCGATGCCACGACCGGCCCTTTCCCTTTATGCGATCGCCCGACTCACTCTAGAGAAGACAATTCGCCTGTATGGGGCAAATAATGCCCACCTTTTGGTTAACAAAGGCTTGCCGGTAAACGGCCCGTTAACCAAGAGGCGCACAAATGGAATAGAACAGGTTCGGTGGCGTGATGGACTGGATGGGATTATTGCGTGCGGTCTTCGCCCTGGCCATTGTGCTGGGCCTGATCCTGACGCTTGCCTGGATCCTCAGACGCTATGCTCCTCAGCTGATGGCCCGCCTCCAGGCCACGCGCGGTCAAAAGCGGCTTCAGGTCGTCGAAACCCTCGTGCTCGACCCGGCCCGCCGGCTGGTGCTGGTCCGTCTGGACAATGAAGAGCGACTGATCCTTCTTGGGGACGGACGCGAACTGATCGAGCCCGCCAAGAAGCCGACCGCCTCCGCCGTTATTGCCGAGCCGGGTGCCGAAGCGCCCCGCCCTCTGACCCGCCCCCCCCCGCGCCGGACACACAAGACACAGGACGCCCATGACCACCTGTTATGAGAAAAAGCCGGAGCGCCCCAAAAACAAAAAACAGAATCTGATCATCCTGGCGACCTTCATCGTCGGCTTTGCGATGATGATCTTTCCCTATCAGGTCTTTGCCCAGGAACTGAACGTCAACCTGGGCACCGGCGGCAGCCTGTCGGCGCGCGTCGTGCAACTGATCGGGCTTATGACGGTGCTGTCGCTGGCGCCGTCGATCGTCATCATGACGACCTCGTTCATTCGTATCGTCGTCGTCCTGTCGCTATTGCGGACGGCACTGGGCCTGCAACAAAGCCCCCCGAACGCGGTGATCATTTCTCTGGCGCTCTTCCTGTCGGCCATCGTCATGGCGCCGACATATGAGCGCGCCTATAACGAAGGCATCCGGCCTTTGATGGACCAGGAGATGGAACTGCCCCAGGCGTTCGAAGCGTCGAGCATCCCTTTGAAAAGCTTCATGCTGGCCCAGGTCGACCAGAAGGACCTTGGTCTCTTCGTCCGCCTGTCGAAGATGGAAATGCCGAAGGAGCAGATGGATCTGCCCGTCCGCGTCGTCACGCCGGCCTTCATGATATCCGAGCTGAAGAAGGCCTTCTGGATCGGCTTCCTGCTGTTCGTGCCGTTCCTGGTCATTGACCTTGTCGTCGCCAGCGTGCTGATGAGCATGGGTATGATGATGTTGCCGCCGGTTGTGGTATCGTTGCCGTTCAAGCTGATCTTCTTCGTGCTGGTCGATGGCTGGCACCTGGTCGTCGGCGCACTGGTCGAGAGTTTTCGCCCGCCGATCGGAGGGGGGTAGTCGGTATGGATGCGTTTCTCAAACCCCTGTTCGGCAAGAACGAACGCGGCACCGTGTTTTATCCGATGGGCGACAAGGCGCGTCCGCATCCCGTCACGCCATTGCAGGTCGAACAGTTGCGCACGGCGACCGCGGTGACGCTGGTCATCATCGGCGTCATGGTCCTGGGAGGCATTACGTTTGCGGCTGCGGT
>CAMLLA010000062.1 GCA_946480525.1 uncultured Asticcacaulis sp.
TTCCTGGAGGTTGACGAAGCCTCGTTCGACTTAAGGGCTTCATGTTCGCCTGCTCATACCACAGGCCGAATTGTTTTGAATATGTTTTTGCGCAAAAGAAACGGCCTCCGGATGGCTCCGGAGACCGCTTCTGGTGTGTTTTGTCATGATATCCGAAACCCGCATTGCAGGTTTCGGATATCGCTTAAGCCCTCAAACCGTAAGGTTTAGAACGCGGTACGCAGCGACAGGACGAAGGTACGCGGCGCGCCGACATTGATGAACGGGCGGGTGCCGGCCTTCGTGGCGCCGGTATTGTCGACATAAGCAAATGCGTTGTTCTGGGACGTGATCGAGCCAAGATACTTTTCGTCGAGCAGGTTAACAACGTTCAGCTGCAGGTAGGTACCCTGCTTCAGGAAGGGCAGGTCGTAGCGGACCGATGCGTCGACCTTCACGAAACCGTCGGCGACTTCGTCGTTGACGTCCGTGGTGAAACGGTCGCCGACATACTTGGCGGTCACGTCGACGTTCAGCCTGCTGGTAGCCTGGTAGTTGACACCCGCCGTGGCCATCCACTTCGGCATTTCGGTCAGTTGCTTGCCCTTGGTCATCAGGTAGCGGCCGACGCCCGTCGCCGTCTTGGCGTATTCCAGGTTATTCTGCATCACGGCGTCGGTGTAGGTCACGCTGCCGTTCAGGACCAGGTTGTCCAACGGCGTCCAGGCCGCAGAACCTTCGAAGCCGTTACGCTTCACCTGGCCGACGTTGCGGTCGAAAGACGCGCCCGAGTCGCGGTCGAAGGCCTGGATGATGCGGTTGTCATCAACAGCCGAGAAGACCGTCGCCGTGCCTTGCAGGGTGGCCGCGCGATAACGCCAGCCAAGTTCGATCGTTTCGCTGGTTTCCGGCTCCGGATTGGCGACGCTGAGGGCGTTGGCCTGGACCCACGCGGTATTGGTCGTCAGCTGCGCCGAGTTGGTCAGCGTCATCGTGGTCGGGATCGGCGTGTCGAAGACAGCGCCGTAATAGCTGTCGGTACGCGGCGACGACATCGACTGGGCGTAGGTGAAGAACACCTGGTTGCCTTCGTTGATGCGATAGGTCAGGCCCATGTTCGGCAGCGTCTTCTTGAACGAAACATTGCGCGAATAGGGCGAGAAGTACAGGCCGGTCGTCGTGGCGCTGGTGCCGCTGTTCTGGATTGCGACAACCTTGACGCCGTCCGACATGGTGACCGTGTTCACCGGTACCTGCGTCGTGCAGTAAGGCGCCGTCGAGCCCGTGCCGTTGATCGGCGAGTAGCAGTATTGGTTCAGCTCGCGTTCCAGTTTCTGGTCGCGAACGCCGAACGAGACGAATAGAGCGTCGTCAAAGAAGCGGCCGCGATATTCGAACGAAACGACATCGACATTGGCCTTCGAGAGGCGATCGCGGCGCTTCCAGTAGGAGCCATCAGCCGTCTTGATGCGCAGATCGTGGTTGGTACGGCCACCGAAGACGTCGATGGCCGCGCCATTCTCGTCGGTCAGGGTCGCTTCACCGGTTTGGCGGTGACGGGCGCGGTCCATCGACACGCCGACACGCAAGACCTGCGAGTCGGTGAGCTGATAGATCAGGCCGGTGTTCAGGCTGTAGCGGTGTGTGTTGGTCGTGTTCGGACGATAGATGTTCAGGACCGGGTTGGCTGGATTCGGCACTGCCGTCGTCGGGACGGTGCTGTCATTCGTGCCGTCACCGTTAACGTCGACATAGGCGACAGTGCTGTAGTTGGCGCCGCGCAGTTGCGGGCTGTTTTCCGCCAGGGTCGAATTGCCGCCGCCGTTGGCCAGGGTGTACTGGAAGGTCGGGTCAACTGTCAGGGTCAGCTTGTCGCTGAGCACCCACTTCGACTGGCCGCGCAGGTTGCCCGTGTTCGACGGGTTGATGTTGCCTGCATTGATGCTGCTGTAGTCGTAGCCGCAGGTCGGATAGACGTTGAGTGAGGTGCCACCGACAGCCGCGTTGGTGTCGCATTCACGTTGCGGCGTCGAAGGACCGAACTGGAAGTGGTTACGGTTTTCGTTCCAGTGGCCCGACAGACTCATGAACGAACCTTCGTCGCCGATGTCCTGATAGATGCGGAAGTTATACTGGTTCTTCTGCAGGTGCGGATTAATGTCCGCGTCGACGCCCGGTTCACGCGTCCAGGTGTCGTAGCTTTGGCCCGTGTAGGCGAAGAAGGCCTTGGTACCCCAGGGGCCGAATTTGCCCGAATCGAGGCGAACAAACAGTTGCTGGAAGTTGTTCGAGCCACCGCTGATCTTTACGACACCGCCCATGGTGTCTTCCGGCTTGCAGGTCGTGTAGTTGACTGTGCCGCCCGAAGCAGAGGCCGACATCGAGTCGACGTCGGTGGCGCCGGTCTGGACCGTCGCCGAGCAGATCAATTCCGATTCCATCTGCTGGTTGGAGTAGATGGCATAGTTGCCCGAGTCGTTCAGCTGCGTGCCGTCGACGGTCAGCGAGATACGCGCACCATCCAGGCCGCGCATCATCACGTTACCGCCCGACGAGCCGAAGGCGTCATTATTGGTGAAGTTATAACCTGGGACCAGGTTGAGCGTTTCAGTGATCGTCTGGCCGGCCGAGGACTTCGAAATCGTGCCCTGGTCGATCGTAGCCTTGGCTTTGGGGCCCGATTCGCGACGGATCGGACCGGTGGTCTTGTTGCCGCGGATAACCACTTCCTGAGTCGGCGCGTCGAGGTCCTGCGTCGCGGTGGATTGGGCGAAGACGCCAGTGGCAACGGCCAGACCAGCAAACGCGGTGCTGGCCAAGATGATGGACTTGTTCAATTTCATTCGGAGTATCCCCTCTCCAGAGGTTTAAAGCACACAAAACCTACCGCAACGCACAAGCGCTTCGCGATGCGCGTCGGCGGACGGCAACTCGTTTCATCTGTCAGCGGATTAAGCGGATTAATCCTTTAGTAGGTTTTCCGCCACTTTTTGAGCGAAAAGTGCGAAGCTTTCGTGACAAAACTGCTAAGCGCAAGGGATTGCTGCCTTATTGTCACACACGACACGACCCTTCCGGTTATATTTTGCCGCAGGACTCTCGGTGCGATCGGACGCCTTAATACCATATGTATGTGTATTCAGACGGCTTTTCTCAACATATATTGTTTCGATTGAAATGAGATAATTGCGCAACGGACAAGCCGCATGTCTATGTAAGAAAATAAAATAGCGGCGGAAACGTCAAAATATATTGCAGCGCAGAAAGATATCGTCAGCAACATTTTGCAAAACAAAAGCCCGGCCTGTTTCCAGACCGGGCTTCGGTTTTAGCGTGACAACGTTCGATTAGAACGTGATGTCGATCGTCGAACGACGGTTCAGCGGTTCCTTCACGCCGTCGCCGGTGGCGACTGCAGGCTCGGCTTCACCCTTCCAGTCAACGGCCAGCTTCGTGGCGTCGACACCCAGACCAGCCAGGGCATCAGCGACAGTCTTGGCGCGACGTTCCGACAGGCGGATGTTGTAAGCCGCGGAGCCCGAGGTGTCGGTGTGGCCGACGACTACGATACGGGCGGCGTTGCCGGCCTTGGCGTAGTCAGCGGCGGCCGAAACAACGGCTTGCGCGTCAGCAGTCAGGTCCGACTTGTCGAATTCGAAGTAGACCGTGAATTCACGCGCTTCGTACACCGGAGCCGGCGGAGGCGGCGGGGGCGGAGGCGGCGGCGGGGGCGGAGGAGGCGGCGGGGGTGGCGGCGGAGGAGGCGGCGGAGGAGGCGCAGCTTCTTCACCGAAGGCCCAGCGCAGACCGACCGACAGGGTCTGGTCGTTCAGCTTGCCTTCAAAGTCACCCGGCGTCCAGCCGGCGACCGGGTGCGAGGAGATCGACTCGAAAGTCGCCTTCTCGGTGCCGACGTAACGGTAGGTCAGGTCGAGGCTCAGACGCTCCGACAACTCCCAGGCCAGACCGGCCAGGAACTGATAGGCCGGAACCGTGTCCGTGCCCTGGATCGTCAGGTGATCGACGCGGCCCGACGGGTTCGTCGAGAACTGACCGATCATCTTTGCCTTGATCTGGTTCAGACCAACGCCCACGCCGACGAACGGGTGGAAGGTCGATTCCGGCAGGATGTCATAGTACAGATTGACGAACAGGCTGGTTTGCGTCAGCGAACCTTCGGGGCCACCGCATTCCGTCGAAGCGGTGCGGATCACGCTCGGCGTGCAGAGCGCGGTGTCGCGCGTGCCCGAGATGTTCGGATACGAACGCGGGAAGCCGATGGCGGTGTCGACGTCACCAGGACGGTAGCCGCCTTCGAATTCAACGCGCCAGTTCGGGGTGTAACGGTAACCGAGGCGAGCGAAGCCAGCCCAGGTGTCTTCCGTCGAAATGTCGTAAACAAAAGGACCGCCGTCGACCATATTGTTGGCCGAGCGCGCCTTGTAATCACCCATCGAGTTGTAGCCAGCGTCAAGAGCGCCGTACCACCCGTTAGCTTGTTCAGCGGACGCGCCAGTCGCAACCGCCAGTGCAGCGAGCGCAGCGCCCGCTAGCAAATTGAGTTTCATCTTCTTGCCCTCTCTTGGCCATCAATCGACCAGCCGTTACCCTGGCTGATACATAAAGAACAGGCTTTCATAACTTTACGAAGCCATTTTGCATAGCACCGAATTGCGCGTTTGGTTAAATTTGTGCGCATTTCGTCCCGTTTGGTTGTGACTGACACCTGAAAGCCACGCCTTACGACCGATGCCACTGCATCGCCGCATTTAGGCCTTGTTGCGGGGTAAAAAAGCTATCCCGCCCAGGAAGCGCCGAATAAAAATCCTATAAGGGACGATAAAAGGCTTGCGAATTCCGAATCCTATGAGTAGGAACACGCCTCTTATCGACCCACGGCCGACTGGCCGCTGACCGCAGCCAGAGATGGCCGGTGCCCCTGAATACGGAGAGGTGGCAGAGTGGTCGAATGTACCGCACTCGAAATGCGGCGTAGGTGCAAGCCTACCGTGGGTTCGAATCCCACCCTCTCCGCCATTCATTTACCTGTAACACCGCCAGTGCGGGGTGGGATTAGAACCCACGGTAGAAGCAAAAATGCGGGTTCGTAACCGGAGCATCGCAGATGCGGAGGTTCGGCGGAGCGCAGCGTAGCCAATCCCACCCTCGTTCCGAGCGCTGTAGAATCACCTCGAACAGAGACGAACGTACTCCCCCTACTCCTCCGCCCAGTCCTTCCTCAGCCGGCCCGCCGCAAACACGAGCAGTACCGCCGCCAGAACATAGAAACTCAACGCATAAATGAAGGCGTAGCGAATCGATTCGGCGCCGTAATGCGGCTTCAAAAGCTCGGACAACTTCCCGAATGCGTACGTGCCCAGGGCGATTCCGATAAGATTGTTGATAAGCAGGAAGAGCGACGACATCACGCTGCGTGACGAAGCCGGTCCCAGGCTTTGCACCGCCGTCACGACCGGTCCCAGCCAGACCAGGCCAAGCGCCTGAGGCGCCAGAAAGAGCAAAAAGGCCTGCAAGGGGGTCTGCGCCATCAGCCCGACCAGGTACAGCGCCGCCGAAGCCAGAAAGGCCGCGGCCGGGACCAGCGCATAGGCCGCCTTGTGCCTGGCGCCCATCCGGTCCGCCACCACGCCGCCAAGGCTCATGCCTGCGATACCACCGAGCAACAGTATACCCGCGAACAGCCATGACCGGCTGGCCAGGTCCATGCCCAGCGATCGGGCCAGAAAGGTCGGCATCCAGTACATGATGCCGTATCCAACCATGGACGCGCACGCCGTGCCGAGCGACAAAAGCCAAAAGGACGGCTTGGACGCCGCCAGCCTGACCACATCGGCGAATCGCATGGATGCTACATCCCGGCTCTCGCGAATCGGCTCTTTCATCACCAGGCGAAAGACCGGCGCCAGCAACAGTCCGCCTGCGCCCATGGCCAGGAATGCCCAGCGCCAGTCGACGTGCGCCGCCAGCAACCCGCCGGCAAGGACGCCACAGGCGCTGCCTACCGGAATGCCAAACGAGAAAATGCCCATTGCCCTGGCGCGCAGGCGCGGCGGAAAATAATCGGCGATCAGGCTGTAGGCCGGCGCCACGCCACCCGCTTCCCCTACCCCTACGCCCATCCGGGCGGCGAACAATTGCCAGAAGGTCGTCGCCAGTCCGCACAGGGCGGTGAAACCAGACCACAGGGCAAGCGCGCCGGTAATGATCCAGACGCGCGACGTGCGGTCCGCCAGCCAGGCAGCAGGTACAGCCAGGGTCGTATAGAGCAGCCCGAAGGCCAGCCCTCCCATCAGGCCGAGCTGCTCGTCGTTCAGGCCAAGCTCGGCGGCTATGGGTTCCTTGAGGATGCTCAATATCTGCCGGTCGAGGAAGTTGACGGCATACACGACCAGCAGCATGGCCAGCATCAGCCAGCGGCCGCGCACGACCACCTCATCTTTTGCCCTGTTCGTCATCGCGCTCCCCGTGGCTTCAAACCGGTATGCCGGGCTCTTTACAGCTTCCTTAGCCAAACAACCAGAAATCCGATTCGTTCCTTAGGCGCGAGAGGGTATGATGTCTGTGTTTCTAACGACCAGATCCAAACCCAAAGCCGCAAGACTTGATGCTTAACCGCAAAGAGCCTTGCGGCTTTTCGGTGTTACACCTCCGCCCACTGACGGATCAGATTGTGGTAGTGGCTGGTCAGGCCGACCACCTCTTCCGAATCTCCCAGGCGCATACGCAGTTTGAGGATGGTCATGTCCAGATCGAACAGCATCTGCCTGCGCACGCCGTCGCGCACCATGCTTTGCGTCCACAACACCGAAACGGTCCGGGTACCGCGGGTCACCGGTTCGACGCGGTGCAGGGAGGTCGACGGGTAGAGGATTGCGTCGCCTGCCGGCAACTTGACCTCGTGAGCGCCATAGGTGTCCTCGATGACCAGCTCGCCGCCATCGTAATCCTCAGGGTCGCTCAGGAATACAGTGGTGGAGATGTCGGTACGGACGCTCAACGATGTCGACGGATCGAGATGAATGGCGCTGTCGACGTGGTTGCCGAACGCACCGCCCCCCGAATAACGGTTGAAACGCGGCGGCAGGATGGTCCTGGGCAGGGCCGCAGACTGAAACATGGGATTGCGCTTCAGCGCACGCGCAATCACCGCGCTGAGCCGCAGATTGGCGGGCTCTTCGTACGGCAACTGCTCCGCGGTCTTGAGCTTGCTGGCCTGCGCGCCGGCTGTCATGGCGCCATCGCGCCACGGCGCCGCGTCCAGTGCCATACGCAACGACGACAGCTCTTCCGACGTGAGGAGTTGGGGAATGTGGAGCATCATGATGCAAACTCCATATATGAAAAGACCCCGGCGCGAAACCGGGGCCTCTTCGTCATGCCTGAGACAGGCTCGGTCAGAAACGGACGCGCGCGGTCAGAGTTGCCGTACGCGGCGCCCCCAGAACCAGTCGGGCGCCTGAATTGTTGAGCGTGCTGACATAGTCTTCGTCGAACAGGTTGTTCACGTTCAACTGCAGGGCCACCCGGTTGGTCAGGTCGTAGGTCGCCATGGCGTTGGCGACGAAATAGCCATCGATATCCGGCATGTTCTGCGCCGATGGATTGGCGGACGGATCGACGACGCGCTTCTGTTCGCCGACATACTGGCCGCCAATGCCCGCGCTGAACTTCGGCGTGAACTTGTAGCTGGTCCATACCGTACCGGTCAGCTCCGGCGACCAGCGCGTGCTGGCGCCCGCCGAATTGTTGCCAGTCGTGCCTTCCTCGATCTCGGTCTTCATCGTCTGGATACCGGCGGAAATCTGCCAGTTCGGGATGATGATGCCGGTCGCGCTGAATTCGAAGCCGCTGACCTTGCGTTCGCCGACCTGGATATAGATGCCGGAACCGACCGGTTCCTCCTGGGTCAGCTCGTTCTTCGCCACGGTGTTGTAATAGGCAGCCGTCAGGGTCAGCCTGCGGTTGACGTCCCACTTGGCGCCGGCTTCGAAGCTTCCTGTTTCCTGCGGGTCGAAGATCGGGTTGGCGGCGCTGGACGCTGTGCCGCTTTGCGAGAAGTTCGTTCCACCCGGAGGCGTCAGGGCGTTGCCGTAAGAGACATAGAGGCTGGAGGCCGGGGTCGGCTTATAAACGACACCGGCATTCCAACTGACAAGCGTACCGTCACCTTCGAGGCGCGTGACCACAGGCGCCGTCGTCGTGGTGGCCGCAGCCGCGACATTGGTCGTCATGTCGTAATTGTCGATACGCACTCCGCCGCTGACACGCCACTGCTCGCCGATCTCGATCGTGTCGAAGGCGTAGGCGGCCAGGGTCGTACTTTCACCGTCGGTATAGGCGCCGGTTGCCAGCGGCGCCGGCAGGACGTCGTTGACGTTCGGAGCGTAAAGATTCGCCGCCGGAATGACGATGGTCGTCGTCGTATGCGCGACCGGGTCGCTGGCCGCGTTGCCGTATGTGCGGTTGAACTGGCTCTCGTAACCGACTTCGAAACCGACGGACAGGTCGTGCCGCACGCTGCCGGACTCGATGGCGAAGCTGTAGTTCGTCTGGTTGAACAGAATGGTGTTTTCCTGGTCGACGCGCTGGCGCGTGCGGGCGACGGTCCAGGTCGACGGATCGGCCGGCGTTACGGCGGTGAGCGCATTGATGCCGGTCAGGATGCGGTCCATCGTCGTCTTGCCGTAGCGCGAGGTATTGGTCAGCGTACCGCCGTGCCGGAGGTGGTGGACGATCTTGCCGGACAGCATGGCCGCCTCGACATCTTCATAATCGTTCGGGCTGCCGTAGAAGTTCTCACGGTCGACCCTGGCGCCGGTGGCGAGGGCGGACGTGGCATTATAAAAGCCCTTGAGACCGATCGACGGCAGGCCGCCATCGGGCACATTGTCCTGCTTCAGGTACTGACCGAAGATATAGAAGGTCGTGTCCGTACCGAGACCGACGGCATAGGACGGGGCAATCCCGTAGCCGGAATAGTTCACATAAGAGCGCCCGGCGGCATCGACGTCCTGGGTCATCAGGTTCAGGCGCAAGGCGCTGGAACCGCTGAGGCGCATATTGGAATCGAGCGTGGCGCGCAACCCGCCCTGACTGAAGGCGCTGACAACCGCATTTGTGCCGCCCGACAGGTTCGGCAGCTTCGACACCAGGTTGATATAGCCCGAAGAGGCGCCGCGGCCGATATCGGCGCCGGCCGGCCCCTTGGCCACTTCGACCTGTTCGACATTAAAGACGTCGCGGCTGATGGCGCCCAGGTCGCGGATACCATCAAGGAAGAGCGAGGTCTGGGTCGAGAAGCCGCGCATCTGGAAGGTATCGCCGGACGCCGTATTGCCGTTTTCCCCCAGTTGCAGGGTGATGCCGGGCGTGTTGCGCAGAGCGTCGGTCAGCGACAGGGCATTCTGTTCGTCAAGCAATTGACGGCCGATGACGTTCAGGGTCTGAGGCGTATCGAGAAGCGGCTGCGTCTTCTTCGGCGAGCTGACCTCGGTCGCGCGATAGCCTTCGCGATGGCCGCGGATCACGGCTTCATCCTCATCGCCATGGCGGTCATGATCGCGTCCGCCATGGTGTTCACCGCGATGCTCACCATGTTCCTGAGCCATCGCCGCGACGGGCGTGACAACGGCAAGTGCTGCGAGGGCAGCCAGATAGGGAGTGGCCGCGTGCTTGCGGCTGCGGATATGACGCATCTTCGTAGTCCTTAGGTTGCATGGGCCGCCGCTCGGGCGTCCGGGGGGAGGAAGCAAGCCGAAGGATGCCCCCCTCAGCTGCGAATAGGTATCATTTGCACTGATCTGATGGAAAACACCCCGCCAGGATACGCGGCGGGCTGCGCGTTAGTTTATTGTTTTGGTGCGATATTTGGCCAAAGACCGCTGCACGCTTTTTGGCATATCGCTTTAGTTTGCCAGGACCTCGAAGGTCGCGGCGTAGGAATAGCGGACGGCGGGCATGTCGGGCGAACCGCCCACGCCCTGGGCCTGGCCACCCTGGCTTTCGCCGGCCTGACGGCGTGGCGGATAGCTGGCCGTCAGCAGGTGATAGCCCGCCAGTTCCCAGGTGATCGAGACTTCACCGGCCGCATCCGTCGTGCCGACGATTTCCTTCAGCCCGTTGCGGAAACGACCGCCGTCCGGGATGACGGTGACGCTGAGGCCGGCCAGTGGCTTGCCATCGAGCAGGAAGCGGAACCTGGCGGCCTCGCCGACGAACAGTTCGCTCGGATGGGTGAGCGGCACGACTTCGAGCCCCTTGCCCGCCGGTGCAAGGACCGTGTCATTCGGCTTGTTGGCGGAGGCGAAGGTTTCGATGCGGCTGAAGTTCCGCGAAATGCGGACGTCGGCCGCGCCTTGGGGAATCTGCGACTGGTAGTCGGCTTCCGTGCCGCGGAACCGCTTGGTTTCGCCGTTCAGGGCGTAGCTGCCCGTAACTGTGGCGCCGACGACCGCAATGCGATATGTGCCCGGCGTCTTCAGCTCGACATCGAAAGCCGAGCGCATCTTGCCCGTCCACTTGTTCTGCGCCTCGACCGGCTGGCCGTCGGGCCCGGTGACAATCAGATTGTCAAGCTTGACCGGCATGTGGTCGAAGTCGAAAATGCCCTCGGAACTGGCGGCATCGACCGTTACCCACGGCGCCTTGCCTTCGACCTGGGCGGCCGACGGCTTCAACCACTGGCGGTGCGCCTCGGCGCTCATCGGCGCCAATGCTGCGATCGCAAGCGCGGCCACGCCGCACGCCATACGCAGTCCTTTGAAATTCAGCCCCTTGGTCATCATCTACGTGCCTGGTTTCTTGTGACAGGCCTGCATTGAACGGCAGCCTATCGGTGTTGAGGTTGGGTTAGCACTCTTGCAAATCGTTCGCAACAGATTCTTGCGAACGATTTGCATTTCATTCACTACGGCTTGTAGCTGATCGAGACCGTCCCCAGCTCGCCTACCCCCTTGCCCTGTGCCGTCGTGGCCTTGGCGGGATTATAGGCGACCGGAACGCGGACCAGGTCGCGGCCGCCGCCTTCACGCGCGGCTTCGACGACAAAGTTATACTGCCCCGCCTGCAGGCCTTTCAGCGCCGCGGCGCTGTCCAGGGTTAGGGTCTGACGCCCTGGCGCGCGCGTGGCGCCGGTCACGCCGTCCACCGGCAGGGTCATTTCACGCCCGGCCTTGCGCCACCAGGTGCGCACATCCGGCAGCCACTTCTGGCCGGCGTTTTCACGCTTCTTGACGTCGTACCAGACGAAGACCGTCTTGACGGCCTTGCCATTGGCGTCTTCCAGCCAGCCGGCGATGTAAGGCTTGTGATACTCCGCCACCTTCTGCTGCGGAATGGTGATGTCCAGGGCCAGTTGACCGGCCTGCGCCACAACGGGCGCTACGGTAAGGATCAGGGCGCTGCCGCCCCACATCAGGGATTTCGATGCCATGGTTCTGGTGTCCTTAAGTATGAACGAACAGGAGGAAGAGAATAACGGGAAGAGCGACACCCGCCGCGACCAGCGGCCAGGTGATGGCGCGGTTCCTGGAATAGACCCAGAGAAGCCCAAGGCCGGTGGCCGAAAACACCACGCAGGCCAGGGCCAGGACGTCGATAAACCACGACCAGACGATGCCCGTGTGCCGGCCCTTGTG
Source organism: uncultured Asticcacaulis sp. (assembly GCA_946480525.1). The sequence goes on from CAMLLA010000062.1 coordinate 11,637, forward strand.
CAGGTCGTTGAGCACGGCGATCGTCCCACGCGTCGTGCGTTCATAGATCAGTTCACCGGTTTCCGGGATAATGGTGACGGACGAACCTACCCCCGGTCCGGCCAGGTCAACGAATATCTCGTCGTCCGACACATCCGCCGGACGCTTTGCGATATCCGCGCCCGTTTGCGTCTTGACCGCCGCGACGACGACACCCGGCAGAGGCGCCTTGTCCTTCGCACGCTCAAGCGCCGTCAGCGCCGCTGCGTCCAGAACCTTTTCAACGCGAACCGTCTTCGGCTCGGCTTCGAAGTCGGCAGCGTGGTTCAGCGTGTAACCGGTCACCGCAAAGAGCAGCAGACCGGCCAGGCAGACGGCCGAACTGATCCAGTGCCACTGGCGAAGCTGGATGCGCCAGAAGTTGGGAGAAAGCTGAAAGCGCGACATGCCAGCCCCTTAGCATCCGCTGCGGCGCATAACAATGAGAATTATTATCAACTAGAAAAAATGTCGCTGATATTGTGGCAATTCCGACATAGACGCTTTCAAAGCCTGACCTTCAAGGCCAATTGAATCTGTGTCTGCACCCGGCGCGGCGACAGCGATTGATAGGCGCGCGAGGGACGGTTGCTGACCACATGCATTGCTTCAACCATCAGGCCGAGATGGGCATTGAACGGGCGCATATAGGCGACCGTCGCGGCATAGCCTTTTTCGGTGTTGTCATCCTTGTTTCGCCACGACCAGTCCTTGACGGCGAAGTAATCGCCCCGGCCCGTCAGCTTTGCGCCATCGGCGAGCTCGCACGTCGCCAGGACATAGGCGGTGTCGAATGCGACGTCGAAAGTCCAACCGTCAACCCGGCGCCAGCCCATGACGGAGGTGCCGCGCATATATTGGCCAAGCACTTCGACATTGCCCATGGGCCGCGCCTGGACGCCAAGGTTCCAGAAACGTGTATCCCAACCCCATTGGTCATGCCGCATGGCTTCCGGGTCGGCCGCGTTGGCATAGTATTCGAGATTGACGGCAAAGAGCGCCGGTGGCCGCCAGTCGAGGCGGACATATTGGCCGACATTGCTGTCGATCTCGGCCGAGATATCGCTGAACGGCGCCTGTCCGCCGTCATCAAAAATCGCCGCCCATCCCTTGTTCCCCGCCGGCAAGGGCAAACGGCTGTCGCGACCCGACGCTATGTCGTGCAGGGCCCAGCCGCGCCAGGTCAGTATCGTTCCGGAGGTGTCGTTGCCGGTAAAGACCGCGCCCGTCACTCCGAACACATGACCGCCAAACGATGTCTGCGCGGACGCTTCCAGAGCATCGACCAGCACTTCCTCGCCGATCCAGGCATTGGCCGCGGACGGCGTAAGCGTACGCGACACCGACCAGCCGACGCCGTCGTGCTCCATCGATACCGGCGGGAACATCTGGCCGATCCGGACGGAATATTTCAGGTCCGAGACCGGCACCGGCTTCCACCTGATAAAGGCTTCTTCCACGGTCAAGGGCGTTGCGGCATCCGGCGTATACTGTGCGACCATATAGCCGGCGACGGTGTCCGCCAGAACCGGCTTCCACACCAAAGCCGCCTGTGCAAAGGCAAGACGGCTTTCATTGCCGTAGCGCAGCTTGCCGAATCCACCGTCGCGCCAGCTGCGCTCACCATCGGCCGTCACGGCGCGAATATCGATCCAGCCATCCACGTTTTCACGGTTGAACAGTTGCGTTTCGGCGTGCACGCCGGTGGCGGCCGCAAGTCCCAGCAATAGGGCCAGGCACGGTGCCCTCACCTTAGCTGGCGGCCTTTTGCGGTGCGACCAGGCTCGGCAGGGCGCCGGCAATGCCCTTGCGCGAGAAATCCTCGATAAAGGGCACGAGCTTGTCGAACGACATCGGCTTGGCGATGCCATAGCCCTGAGCCATGTCGCAGCCCATGGCCTGCAACAGGCCAAAGGCAGCCGCGGTTTCCACGCCTTCCGCCGTCACCTTCATGCCGAGGCCGTGCGCCAGATCGATCGACGACCTCACCAGCAGGGCATCGCGCTGGCCGCTTTCGATTTCCATGATGAAGGCGCGGTCGATCTTCAGTTCGTGCGCGGGGATCTGCTTGAGGTAGCTCAGCGACGACAGACCGGTACCGAAGTCGTCGATCGAAATTTCCAGGCCGTGGCTGACAAAGGTATTGATCGCGGCCAGGCCGATCGTCGGATCTTCGATGACCGCCGTTTCGGTAATTTCCAGGCAGATGCCGCCGGCGGCGTTATCGCACATGGCCAGCGTGCGGGCGTTGAACTGTTCGTCGCTCAGCAGGCGGCCGGAATAGTTGATCGATATATCGAGTTCGATGCCCAGCGCCTTCAGGCGCGACTGGTCGGCCAGACAGGTCTGCAACACCTGAAGCGTCAGGTCGCGGATACAGCCGGTTTCCTCGGCGATACGCACGAA
>CAMLLA010000063.1 GCA_946480525.1 uncultured Asticcacaulis sp.
AGATAGGCCAGGGGGCGCCAGTCGATTTCGATGCGTGGCGAACGGGCGAAGACGCCCCGGCCGTCGCGCAGTTCGACATTGCGCAGGGTCATGTCGCCATAGATGGAACCGTCTATGGCCCCGATGCGGACGCCAAGCCCGCTTTCCAGGCTGAATGTATTGACGAAGCCGAGCAAGAGGCGCTTGCCTGCGCCCGTATTGATGCTAAGCCCCAGCGCTATGACCAGAAGCAATGCGCTGGCGACAACCGCGACACAGTAAAGCCCGACCTTTTCCCAGCGGAGATCCCGCCAGCGCATGCGCCGGTTGAATTCCGCCGCCCTGCCGCGCAGACGCGCCTTCACGCGTTCCCGTTTTCCGGGCGTGCCGCCTTCCGGCGCCTGTGGGGGCTTGCGCTTCGTATCCATCAGAAGGCCTGGCCGATACCGACATAGAGCGCGAATTGCGGTTCGTCTGTGCGGCGGTCGAGAGGCGTGGCGACATCGATCCGTATGGGACCGAAATTGCTGTAGAGGCGGGCGCCGACGCCTATGCCGACCCGCATGTCCGAGAAGTCGGGAAACTGCGCGTCATAAACCTGGCCGACATCGATGAACGGCACGACGCCCCAGTCACCCCAGCGGTAACGGACCTCGGCCGAAGCTTCGAACAGGCTGCGTCCGCCGGTCGGGTCGCCGGTGGCGTCCAGCGGCCCCAGTCCCTGATAGGCAAAGCCGCGCACCGAACCGCCGCCGCCGGCATAGAGCCTGCGCGACGGCGCGATATTGGCGGTCGTGCCGCCGGTCAGCGAGCCGACGCGCGCCCGCGTGGCCAGGACGACCTTTGCGCCGAAGGCCTTGTAATAGCTTGCGTCGAGTACCGTGCGGAAGGTCGAGGACGCCGTGCCCGAAAGCGAGAATTGCGGACCGCCCTGAAGCGCCAGCCGGTACCCCTTGGTCGGATTGAGCAGGTCATCGCTCTGGTCGAAGCCGAGCCGCGCCGGGATATTGGCGAGATAATAGGTTTCGAACGCCGACAGCGTGGTGTTGGCGATGGTCGCCTTTTCACGTGACGCCAGAAGCTCTAGGCCCAGCGACCACGTCCATTCCTTTTGCCATATCGGCGTGGAGACGCGCGCCAGCGAGCCGATAAAGCCGGCCGTATAGGCCTGGTAGGCGTCGTAGATCTGGTGGTCGGCGCTGACCGCCAACGCCAGGGTCAGGTCGCGGCGCTTGAAATTGGAACGGCGATAGGTGAGGTCGAGGCCTTGTTCCTGCGTGCCGATGACACCATGCGCGATCAGCGCGCCTTCAGGCGGGAAGAAGTTGCGGTGCGTCCAGGTGCCTTCGGCCGTCGCGCCCTGGCCGGTGGCGAACCCCACTTCGGCCGACAGGGTGCGGGCCGGCCCGGCGTTCTGATGCACGACCAGATCGACGGTCTCCACGCCTTCGCCGTCAATGAGGCCGGTGGGCGTGCTTTCGACCGAGACCGTGCGGAACAGGCTGGTGGAGACCAGGGCCTCACGCAGGTCATCGACCATACGGCTGTCATAAAGGTCGCCCTGATCGAAGCGGGTCAGGACGGCGATGTGGTCGGCATCGAAGGCCTTGTCGCCGTCCGTCGTCACCTTGCCGAAACGCGAACGATTGCCGGTATCGACCTTGAGCGTGTAGTCGCCGATGTGGGTTTGCGGATCGAGCACGATGTCGCGCGCGCCGACCTTGGCGAACGGATAACCGTTGCGCGGCAGGACGACGCCGACATTGGCCTCTGCCGCCAGCACGGAATTGGCCGAGATGACGTCGCCGGCGCGTAACGGCAAGGCGTCGCGGATCAGGGTTTCCGGCACGGTCGGCTGCGCGTCGATCCGGATATCGCCGAGCTTGTAGGGCGTGCCCGGAAGCGCCATCAGGGTCGCCGCGACCGGCTGGCCCTCGATGGCGGGCGCGGTGATCGTCGTAGTGACCTTGCCGTCGTAATAGCCGGCCGACTTCATCAGCCGGACCGCCAGGGCCTGGTCTTCGTTGGCGCGGGCCCGGACCATGGCGGCGTTGGCTGCCTTGCCATCCCCGTTTTCGAGCGCGCTCAGGTCCTTGAACCGGCCATCCTGGCCTATGGGCTTCAGGCCGGTGACCCGGGTACTGTACGAAATGCTGGGCGGGGTCTCGGGGGCGGTGGCGGTCTGGACCGGCTGGACGTCGTACCCCTCAAGCGGCGCCAGGCTCTCCGCCAGTTCGGCGTCTTCCGGCGTCCCGATGGGCTCCAGTTCCTGGGCGGCCGTCCCTTCGGCCTGGACCGTGCCTTCGGGGAGACCTTCGCCGCCATCGAGCGCCGGCAGGGCCGCTTCGAACTCGCTGTCCGGGACGATGGGGGTGTCGAGTGAAGCCGGCGGCGGAATTGGCTGCTCGGTCTCGGGCGGGGAGGGCAAGGTGACCGTGGGTGTTCCGGGTGGCGGCGGCGCTGGCGGGGTTTCCGGCGCCGGTTCGGTCTTGTCGTCCTTCTTTTTATCTTCGTCTTCCTTGCCTATAACGGGGGTATGGGGCTGGGGGACCTTGACGGCCGGCGGTTCGGCGGGCGGGGCAGTTACCCGGGGGGCGGGCTGGGTGCTTGGGGGGACATCCTGATCCGTGGCGGCGATTGCCGAGGCGGAGTACATGGCCACGGGCGCGATCAAGCACCAGGCCAGTTTTCCGGACCCGGCACACAGGCGCGATCTGACCCCTGGCTTAAAAATCTGTATCGCCCTCTCACTGGCGTTCGCAATGAACGCATAGGCTTAAGGAGGTTAAGAGACTGCAAAAAATCCATATGGATTGGGCATTTCCCATCCTGCCGACATTTCGAATTCGACCGCAAGGAGCGGAGCGCATGGGGCGCAGCCAAGGCATAGATTGTGACCCTGTGAGGGATGTCAGATCAAGGAGACTATACTATGTTAGATGCCATGACCGCCGTTTCAACCGACACGCGTATGCAGTCCGTCCGTGATCGCGATGCCCGCGAGGACGGCCGGTTCGTCTATGCCGTTGTTACAACTGGGGTTTTCTGCCGTCCGTCGTGTGGCGCGCGCACGCCGAAGCCCGAAAATATCCGCTTTTATGCCGGGCCGGACGACGCGCGGGCGGCCGGGTTCCGCGCCTGCCTGCGCTGCAGGCCGGAGCAGCCGTTGGGCGCGGCCCAGGCGACGATGATCGCCGAGATCTGCCGCCATATCGAAACCGCCGACAGCGAGCCGACGCTCGAACAACTGGCGAGGCGGGCGGGGCTGAGCCCGTTTCACTTCCACCGCGTCTTCAAGGCCGCGACGGGCCTGACGCCGAAGGCCTATGCCAGGGGCCACCGCGCCCGCCGCGTCCGGGAGGAACTGGCCGGCGACGGCCGGGTGACCGACGCGCTTTATGACGCCGGGTTCAATTCCAGCGGCCGGTTCTACGAAAGCACAAACGCGATTCTCGGCATGACGCCGACGCGGTTCAGGAACGGCGGCGACGGGACGGATGTCCGCTTTGCCGTCGCGGAGACGAGCCTGGGCGCCATGCTGGTTGCCGAAAGCGACAAGGGGATCTGCGCCGTAGCGTTGGGAGACGATCCGGACACATTGGTGCGCGACCTTCAGGACCGGTTTCCAAAGGCGCGTCTGATCGGCGACGACGAGGCCTTTCAGCGCCGCGTGGCCGAGGTGGTGGGGCTGGTGGAGCATCCCGGCAGGGGTGTCGAACTGCCCCTCGATATCCGCGGAACGGCCTTTCAGCAAAAGGTTTGGGCGGCGCTGCGGCGCATTCCTGCCGGGCAAACGCTGAGCTATGCCGAACTCGCCGAACGCATTGGCGATCCGAAGGCGGTAAGAGCGGTCGCCGGCGCGTGCGCCGCCAACAGCCTGGCGCTCCTTGTACCGTGCCACCGTATCGTACGGACTGACGGCGCCTTGAGCGGCTATCGCTGGGGCACCGAACGCAAGCGCGTCCTTTTGCAGCGCGAGGCTGGCCGATGAGTCCGGAAGACTATGATTGGAAAGCGGTGGAGGCGGAGCTCAATGACCATGGCTGCGCCGTTCTGCCGGGACTGCTGGACGCTGAACAGTGCCACGACATAGGCAGCATCTATGTCACCGGCGCGTTTCGCAGCCATATCCATATGGCCAGGCATGGCTTTGGGCGGGGGGACTATAAGTATTTTGCCTATCCGTTGCCGTCCCTGGTGACGGACCTGCGGACCGGACTTTATCCGCCCCTTGCGGCGATTGCCGGACACTGGAACCGGCGTATGGGAATCGATGTCCGTTATCCGGCAACGCACGCCGATTACCTGGCGCAATGTCATGCCGCCGGACAGGTGCGGCCGACGCCGTTGCTGCTGAACTATGGGCCGGGCGATTACAACTGCCTGCATCAGGATCTTTACGGCGACCTCGTCTTTCCGTTGCAGGTCGCCGTCCTTTTGTCGCAGCCCGAGGAGGATTTCACGGGCGGCCAGTTCGTACTCACCGAACAGAGGCCGCGCATGCAGTCCCGTGCCGAGGTCGTGCCGCTGCAACAGGGCGACGCCGTCATATTCGCCGTCCATCACCGGCCGGTGCGCGGCGCGCACGGTGATTATCGCGTGACCATGCGCCACGGCGTCAGCCGCGTCCGGTCGGGACGACGCCGGACGCTCGGGATCATTTTCCACGATGCCGCCTGAGCAACCGGACCTGTTCGCCGCGCCGCCGCCGGAAGGCGTGACCGTCCTGCGCGGCCTTGCCCTGCCGTACGCGGCGGCCATTCTGGCGGAAATCGAACGCATTGCCGTGGTCGCGCCCTTTCGCGCCATGCAGGTGCCGGGCGGCGGCACCATGTCGGTCGCCATGACGAACTGCGGGGAAGCCGGCTGGGTAACCGATCTGACGGGCTATCGCTACGCCCCGGTCGATCCGGGGACGGGGCGGCCGTGGCCTGAGATGCCCGCGCCCGTCCGCGATCTTGCCGTGCGGGCCGCGGAGATCGCGGGGTTTGGCGGCTTTCGGCCTGACGCGTGCCTGATCAACCGCTATGAACCGGGCGCGCGCATGGGGTTGCACCAGGACCGCGATGAGCTGGATCGCGCGGCGCCGATCGTTTCGCTGTCGCTGGGGCTGCCCGCGACCTTTTTGTTCGGCGGCTTAAGGCGAAACGACCCGCAGATCCGGATCAGCCTTTTCCACGGGGATGTCGTGGTCTGGGGCGGACCGGCGCGCATGGCCTATCATGGTATTTCGCCGTTAAAGGACGGCATTCATCCGGATATTGGCCGGCAGCGTCTCAACCTGACGATTCGCAAGGCGCTTTAGATCGGAATGGGTTTAGGTGGAAACACCATTTCGATCTAAGTTTTTGTTTTGTAGCGATATTTAAGGTGAAAACCACCTACACTTTTTGCCATATCGCTCTAATTTAGAGAGGGCGACCTGCCGTCGGGCGGCAGCTGCATAAGGCCGAACCAGTACTGTTCTATCTTGTTGACGATCTCGTCATAGGTGTCGCTGGTTAGCGGCTTGGTGATATAGCCGTTGGCGTGACGATCGTAGCAGGTACTCACGTCCGAATCCGCGCTGGAACTCGACAGGATGATAACCGGTATCTGGCGCAGTTCCGGATCGGACTTGACCTCTTTCAGGAAATCCTGACCGTGCATGTGCGGCAGATTGAGGTCGAGCAGGATGATGTCCGGCCGCGAGGTTTCGCCGTCTTCGCCTTTGCCGCGAAGGATATTCAGGCCGTCCTCGCCGGTTTCGGCAATCGTGATTTCGTTGAGCACGGTCGCGCGTTTGAAGGCCCGCCGCGTCAGGACGGCGTCGCCACGATTGTCTTCGATCAATAAAACCCTGGCCGCTCGCGATCGCTCTATGACCTTCGTCATCAATACCCCGTTTTCGAGCCGGCCCGCCATATCGGGAGTTCTATAGTGCTCAGCAGCATTTTTTCCTGATTTTGTCTTGCGCCGCAAGCACTTTCGTCGACGAATTCGCCTTAGGATCACATGAAATTCATTCATTACGCGGTGACGAAGGCGTTGCCCTCTGATACCTCTGATTTGCCGGTGCGGGGCCGGTGACAATGGCGAGCGGGTTTTCATGAGAGTTGCGCCAGTTTTTTCGACTTGCGGGCAAGACATATGACGGCCGCACACGACCTGGCGCACCACACCAGCTTCATGCCGCACGGCTACTGCTTCCTGTGGCAGCCGGACATTCTGTGGCTGCACGTCATTTCCGACTCACTCATTGCGCTGGCCTATTTTTGCATCCCCGTTGCCCTGCTCTATTTCGTGCGCAAACGGCCCGACCTGCCTTTTCCGCTGGTTTTCCTGTTGTTCGGGGCCTTTATCCTGCTGTGCGGGACGACGCACATCATCAGCATTTGGACCCTGTGGCATCCGTCCTATTACACCGAAGGTGTCGTCAAGGCTCTGACGGCCGCCGCGTCGCTGGGGACGCTGGCCATGACCATCCGGCTTTTGCCGACGATCGTGGCCATCCCGGGGCCCGACCAGTTGCGTGAGACCAATACCCGGTTGCAGGCGGCCAATGCCGAGCTCGAAAAACTGTATGCAGAGAGCCAGGAACGTGGCCGCGTCCGGCTGCAGGCCATTGTCGATAACGTGCTCGACGGCATCATCACCATCAATGAGCGCGGCGAAGTCGAAAGCTATAATCGGGCCTGTGAAACCATCTTCGGCTATTCGGCGGAAGAGGTGATGGGGCAGAACATCAAGATGCTGATGCCTGAGCCCTATTATAGCGGACACGACGGATATCTGGCGCACTACATGAAGACCGGTGAAGCCCACATCATCGGGACGGCGGGCCGGGAGGCGCAGGGACGGCGCAAGGATGGATCGGTATTTCCGCTCGATCTTTCGGTCAGCGCCTTCACGATCGACGGCGTCCGGCACTTCTCGGGCATCGTCCGGGATATTACCACGGCCAAGCAGGCCGAAGAAGCGCGTGAACGCCTTCTGGCGCGCCTGACGGAATCGAACACCGAACTCGAGCGCTTTGCCTATGTCGCGTCGCACGACATGCAGGAGCCGCTCCGCATGGTGCTGAATTTCAGCCAGATCATCGCCAAGGACTATGAGGACTCGCTTGACGAAGAGGGTAAGGAGTATCTTAAGATCGTCGGCGACAGCGCGCTGCGCATGCGCGAAATGGTCCACGACCTGCTGGAATACGCCCGTCTGGGGCGCGAGGGTGCGACTATAGTCGATGTCGACATGGCGGCCGAACTGGAACACGTCAAGACCAACCTCGGCCAGCTTGTCGCCGATACTGGTGCTGTTGTAAGTTCCGATCCCTTGCCCTTTGTTCAGGGCAACGCCGTCCAGATCATGCGCCTGCTGCAGAACCTCATAGGAAACGCCATAAAGTATCAGGCGCCCGGCAATACGCCGGTCGTCCATGTCGGCGTCATCGCCGAGCCTGGCCGGTGGCATTTCGTCATCCGCGATAACGGCCTTGGCATTGAGCCGGCCTTTATCGAACAGGTCTTTGAGCCATTTCGCCGCCTGCATACCTGGGAAGCGATCAAGGGGACGGGGCTGGGACTGGCGGTCTGCAAGAAAATCGTCGAAACCCATGGCGGCCGCATATGGGCCACATCGGTCAAGAGCGGCGGCAGCGAATTTCATTTTACCCTTCCGCGTCAGGCCAGTCCTGCCGCGACAGACTCATAAGGAGAGGCATCATGTCCAGTCTGCTGATGCGCCGGAACCGCCCGGCCGAAATCCTGCTGATCGAGGATAACCGCGGAGATGTGCTTTTGACCCGCAAAGCTTTTCAGTCGGCTCTGATCGAGAATCAGGTGTCGGTGGCGGGAAGCGGAGAAGAGGCACTGGAAAGGCTGCGCAAGGAAGACGTCACCCTGCCGGACCTTATTCTGCTCGATCTCAACCTGCCGCGCATGAGCGGCCGCGACGTGCTCAGCGAAATAAAGGCCGACGAGCGCCTGCGCCATATACCGGTGATCGTCCTGTCGAGTTCCGCTGCCGAACAGGACATCGCGAAGAGCTACGCCTTGCACGCCAGCGCCTATGTGGTGAAGCCGATTGACCTGGACAGCTTCCGCGCGGCCGTGTCCACCATAGAACAGTTCTTCTTCTTCCTGGTGGAATTGCCCGAGGCCCTGCCTGCGGCCTGACGGCCCGTCATTTTATCGGTGCCCGATTGCCGCAGCACTGTCTTTTTCCATGTTGCATTATTGTCTTGATGGCGAAGAGGGGCAGGCATAGATTCACCGAATCTAAGGAGCCTGCCCGGATGCCCATTGTCGTCGAACACGGCATAGATCTACCTCAGCCACCGCATGAGGTCTTCGCCTTTCTGGACGATTTCAAACGTGTGCCCACCTGGCTCAAGCGTTGCGAAGGCGTGGCCAAGCTGGGGCAGGGACCGAACAAAGCCGGCGACAAGCTGCGCTACGCCTATTTCGAAGGCGGCAAGCATCGGATCATGGATGGCGTCATCTCGACCTACGAGCCCGACCGGCAACTGAGCTATCGTTATTACGACAAGATGATGCAGGCCTTCATCGACTTCCATCTCGAGCCGCGAGGGGAGGGAACGCACCTGACCCACCGCGTCGAACTGGTCCCCAACTCCCTGCTGTGCAAACTGCTGCTGCCCCTGTTCAAGGCCAAGCTGCCGAAACAGACCGCTGAGGCGATGGCGGATCTGAAAGCGATTCTGGGGCAGGAAACCTTGGCATAACTTATGCCTGCCCACGAGAGTGGGGAGGGGGACCGCGCCGTGAAACGGCGTGGTGGTGGGGGCACCTCATGCGACGTAAATACGAACAGGCGCGTAAATTGCGCAAAGCTATGACGGACGCGGAAAAGCTTCTCTGGTATCGTATTCGCGAGCGAGGTGATGGGGCGCCGATTTTCCGTCGGCAGTATGCGATTGGAACCTACATCCTGGACTTTTACTGTATCAAGGCAAAGCTAGCAGTCGAAGTCGATGGTTATTTTCATGGCACTGACGAAGGGTATGCGCGCGATGCGGTCCGAGATGCCTGGCTGGAGACGCAAGGTATTGAAGTTTATCGCATTCCAGCGGCGGATATTTTTGCCAATGCAGACGCCGCTGCGGATGGCGTGATACTAAAAGCATCCGCGCTTCTGGCGACTTCCGCGCCCCCACCACCACTCGCTCCGCTCATGGTCCCCCTCCCCACACGTGGGGAGGATAACTAAGTGCGATTAAAAACCGAAATCTTTTTGTGCCAGCGCCTCGACAACACCAAGAAAGGCGGCTTTAACAGTCGCACTGGTAACTAATTTTCGCAGGCCGCGCATGTTCTCCCGAAACCTGAAATCCGTCCTCGCCGCCACGCTCGTGGGTTCGGCCTCGCTCCTGGCCCTGTCCGCGTCCGCGCAGGACACCAAGCAGCCGTTTACCTATCAGGACCTGGTATCGCTTGACCGGATAAGCGGGCTGAACGTCAATGCGTCCGGCAGACATGCCCTGTTCCAGGTCCGCACCACCGATCTCGACAAGAACAAGGGCGTCAATGCGATCTGGCTGAAAGACCTGTCGAAACCCACATCGCCCGAAATCAAACTTGCGGTTTCCGAGGGTGGCGCGACCTCGCCCAAGTTCAGCGCCGACGGCAAGACCATCTACTTCCTGTCGTCGCGTTCCGGCTCGACGCAGGTGTGGAAGACCGATCTGACCGGCGCGACCGCCACCCAGGTCACGAAGCTGCCGCTTGATGTCGTTTCTTACCTGGTGTCCCCGGACGGCAAAGGCGTCGTCGTGTCCCTGGCTGTTTTTCCAGAATGCAAGGGCAACGAGATCGATTGTACCGTCAGGACGAGTGCGGACAGGAAGGCTCAGAAGTCGACCGGCGTCATCTATGACAAGCTGTTTGTGCGTCACTGGGATGAATGGGCCGACGGCACGCGCAACCATCTCTTCTACGTCGGCTTCGATGGCGCCGCTCCGCTGTCGCTGACCGACGGCTACGACGGCGATGTGCCGTCCAAGCCGTTCGGCGACGAGGCGGAATACACGATCTCAGCCGATGCCAGGACTGTCTACTTCGGTGCGCGTGAGGCCGGGAAGACCGAACCGTGGTCGACGAACTTCGACGTCTACTCGGTGCCGCTGACCGGCGGCGCCCTGACCAACCTGACCGACGGCAACGAAGCGTGGGACGCCAGTCCGCGCCTGTCGCCGGACGGCAAGACCCTGGCCTACAAGGCGATGCGCCGCCCCGCCAACGAAGCCGACCGCTTCGATATCTTCCTGCGCGACATCAAAACCGGCGCCGTAACGCCGCTGGCTGCCGGCTGGGACCGCAGTGCCGATGAGATCGCCTGGTCGAAGGACGGCAAGTCGCTTCTCGTCAGCGCCGATGAGACCGGCTCGCACAAGCTGTTCCGGATCGACGTCAAGACCGGCAAGGTGGTGACGTTGTCGAAGGACGGCCATATCGACGCCTTCGCCGAGACGGCGCAAGGCGTCGTCTTCCTGAAGAGCGGTCTGTCCGGGCCGTCGCAGCTATATGCGGCCAATTCGAAAGCCATGTTCATCGACATGGGCGCGCGCAGCCTGACCGGCATCAATCCCGTGCTGAAGGACCGCGCCTTCGGTCAGTACGAGCAGTTCACCTTCAAAGGTTGGAACAACGAGACCGTCCACGGCTATGTCATGAAGCCGGCCAATTACGAGGAGGGCAAGACCTATCCGGTCGCCTTCATCGTCCACGGCGGCCCTCAGGTGTCTTTCGGTGACGCCTGGTCCTATCGCTGGAATCCGAATGTCTTCGCAGGCGAGGGATACGCGGTGGTCTTCATCGACTTCCACGGCTCGCCCGGCTACGGCCAGGCCTTTACCGACTCGATCTCCCAACACTGGGGCGACCGCCCGCTCGAAGACCTGCAAAAAGGCTGGGCTCACGCGCTTTCCAGCTACACGTTCCTCGACGGCGACCGGGCCTGCGCGCTGGGTGCATCCTATGGCGGCTTCATGGTCAACTGGATCGCCGGCAACTGGAAAGACCCGTGGAAATGCCTGGTCAATCACGACGGCATCTTCGACACCCGAACCATGGCCGAAGAGACCGAGGAGCTGTGGTTCTCGGAAACCGAAAACGGCGGCATGCCCTACGGCAATATGGCGAAGATGGACACCTTCAATCCCGCGCTTCATGCCCACAACTGGTCGAAGCCGATGCTGGTCATCCATTCCGACAAGGACTATCGTGTCGTACCGGGACAGGGCATCGCGACCTTCACAGCCCTGCAGCGCCAAGGCATCGAATCGAAGTTCCTGCGCTTCCCGGACGAGAACCACTGGGTGCTCAAGCCGCAGAATTCATTGAAGTGGCACGCCACGGTATTTGACTGGTTGAAGACACATACGGAGAAGTAGGACATGCTGTCGCGCAGGGGGATGATGCTGGGGCTGACCGGGGTAGGCTTGGCGGGAGCTGGATTGGCTGGCTGTTCGAAGGAGTTCAGTCATGTCGTCGGTATCGGCCAGGAAGTCGCCGAAATCGTCCGGCGCCACGGCGGGCGCGTGGGTGTCAGTCTGACGTCGGGCTCTGGCGAAGAGAATGGCAATTTCAACATCCAGTCCGAAGAGCGTTTCGCCATGTGCTCGGTCTTCAAATGGGTGCTGGCAGCGGCCATTCTCCAGGCGGTCGACCAGGGCAAGCTGAAGGTCGCGCAGGAAATCTCCTACACCAAGGCCGATCTGCTGGAATATGCACCAGTAACTGAAATGCACGTCTCCAAAGGCAAGATGACTGTCGGGGACCTGTGTTCGGCTGCTGTGTCGGTCAGCGACAATACCGCTGCCAATCTGTTGCTGCCGCTCATCGGCGGTCCTGCGGGACTGACGGCCTTTGTCCGCGCACTGGGTGACACCATCACGCGCTTCGATCGCAATGAACCGACGCTCAACGATGTGACGGACAAGGATGAGCGCGACACGACGACGCCCGCCGCCATGACGCAGTTGCTGAAGACCGTATTCACCGGAACGGTGTTGAAACCGGCCAGCCTATCCCTGCTCAAGGACTGGATGGTGGCGACGACGACCGGGAAGAACCGCATCCCCGCCGGTGTCCCGGCCGGTTATGTCGTTGGCCACAAGACCGGAACGGCGCATACGCACGCCAACGACGTGGCGGTCATCTGGCCCGGCGCGGACAAGCCGCCGATGTTCCTGTCCATCTTCACGACGGGCGGCACGCTCGACGACGCCGGTCGGGACAAGGTCATCGCCGACCTGACACGGGTGATTTTCGAGACCCTGGCCTTCGTGGATGGCCTGGATAAACACGAGGCGTCGTCATCGTCGTCGTGATGCCTTGACAGACTCGAAACCAGTCGGTTTCTGAAGGTATGAAGCAGGGCGTATCCATTTCCGACGTGCTGGCCGAAGTCGCCATCATGGTTCAGCCGCATTTCGGCAAGGGACGTACGGCGCAGTATATTCCGCAACTGGCTGAGGTCGATCCGCGCAAGTTCGGCATGGCGGTCTGCACCGTCAAGGGAGAAGAATGCGTAATCGGCGATGCCGACGAGGCCTTCTCCGCCCAGTCGATCACCAAGCTGTTTTCGCTGGGCCTGGCGCTCAATCGCTTCGGTGACGAGGTCTGGACGCGCGTCGGCAAGGAGCCGTCGGGCACGCCGTTCAACTACCTGTCTCAGCTTGAGCACGAGGAGGGCGTGCCGCGTAACCCCTTCATCAATCCAGGCGCCCTGGCGGTGACTGACTGCCTGATGGATATTGTGCCCCAGTCGCAGTTCCTGGTGCGCGACTTCATGGGCTTGTTATCGGGCGCGCAACTCGAAATCGACGAAGCCGTTGCCGAGGGCGAAATCGCCACGGCGCACAAGAACCGCGCCATCGCCAACCTGATGCGCGGCTTCGGCACCGTCACCCACGATGTCGAAGCGTTGATTTCCGCCTATTGCCATCAGTGCGCCATTGCCGTCACGTGCCGGCAGCTGGCGCGTGCCGCCCTGCCACTGGCAGCCGGCGGGTTTTCACCGATTGTCGAGGAAACCATCTTTCCACCGCGCCTGGCACGGCGGCTGAATGCCTTGCTTCTGACCTGCGGCACCTATGATTCGGTCGGGTCGTTCGCCTATCGCGTCGGGCTGCCGGCGAAGAGCGGCGTCGGCGGGGGAATCGTCGCCATCGTGCCTGAGACGGCGGCGATCGCCGTCTGGTCGCCGGAACTCGATCGGTTCGGCACCAGCGTGGTCGGCGGCTATGCGCTGGAATATTTCAGCCAATTGACGAACTGTTCGGTGCTCTAACCTTTGCAAAACTTGCTGTTGCCGCCGTTGGCGCGCAGCATGTCGACATAGTATTCCGCCATGCTGGCGGTGCGCGGATCGTCGGCAGGTTCCGGGCCGCGCAATGAGGCGATGGCCTTTGTCCAGTTCGCTGCGCACAGTGCTTTTTCCAGGTTTGAATGGGCGCAGTCGACGAAGGCGTTGAACGCTGTCCGATAGGTGGCGAACTGGTCGCGGTTCATGACTGCGCCATGGCCGGGGATAGCGATCGTGAACGGCATCGCCCAAATGGCGTCGAGTCCGTCCTGCCAGCCCTTGACGCAGGCCGTATCGAGGAAGGGCGCGGGCAGGGTAATCAGGTCGCCTGCCGCGACCACGCGGGTTTGCGGGTCGAATAGCCAGACATCGCCTTCGGTGGCGGCATACGGCGCCAGGCCGAAGTAGAAATCCCTGCCGGCAATTCGCTGCTTGCCGGAAGCGCTCACCACAATGTCCGGCCTGAGCCTGGCGGGCGTGTCGATCGTTGCCAGGTCGTTGCGGATGTCCTCGGCCAGTTCGGACGGCGCCTGGCCGGTTGCAAGATAGTCGCGGCCCTGTTTTGCACTGTCGGGAAAGAAGTCGCGGAACGCCCCGTCGACCGCCAGCGAGCCCCAGACCT
>CAMLLA010000064.1 GCA_946480525.1 uncultured Asticcacaulis sp.
GGACCTGAAGATGTACATTTTCAGCAGCATGTATTTCGTTGTGCAGGGGGCGGCTGTCTTTGCCATCATGGGCAACCTGTCCATGACATTCCGGTATGGTCTCGAAAGGCTGATCGGACCTGGTGCGCGGGACGGACCTCTGCCTGCGTGGGCCAATATTACTGTTCCGGTCGTGCTCTACCTCGCCTTGGAATTGGGCTACTGGATCGGCCACTGGCTGATGCATCGCGTACCCTTCCTGTGGGAATTCCATAAGGTGCACCACAGCGCCGAGATCATGACGCCACTCACCGAGTGGCGCCAGCATCCGGTTGAATTCCTGGTGGTGCCTCTTGCCATCAGCCTGACGACATCCCTGACCCTGGCCGGGGTACAGTGGCGGTTCGGGCCGGAAGTGTCGCTCGGAAGCCTGTGGAGTCCCGGGCTTATCCTGTTCGTGTTCTCGGCGACGCTCGTTCATCTGCGCCACACCCATATAAAGCTGAACGCGCCGGGCTGGCTGGGCTATATTCTTCATTCGCCTCAGCACCACCATATCCATCATTCGACCGACCCTGCACACTTCGACCGCAATTTCGGCTTCTGCCTGTCGGTGTGGGACTGGATATTCGGCACGCTGGCCCGACCGACCGGAAAGGACTGCATTGCCTTCGGCCTGCACGATGAAACGGGCGGCAAGGACGAGTTGATGACGTCGTCCAGCCTGCGCAGGCACCTGTGGCTGCCGATATTGCGGGCGGTGCGTTGCCTGCGGCCCAATGCTTCCCGCACCGCCGCGCAGATGCCCGCGGAATAGTTTACAGACCTGCCCTTAACTGGCGCACGATGATCTGATCCAGCATTTGCAGGAACTTCGACCGGTCGGCATTGGCAAACGGCGGCGGTCCGCCGGTGATTTCGCCCGTCGAGCGGATATGTTCCATGATCGACCGCTGCGCCAGGGCGGCGCCGATCGAGTCGGGCGTAAAGGCGCGGCCATTGGGGGCCAGGGCATGGCCCTTCTTTTCCAAGACGCGTCCGGCCAAGGGGATGTCGTTCGTTACGACGACGTCGCCAGCCTTGACCTGCTCGACGATCCAGTCGTCGGCGACATCGGGACCGGCATCGACGATCATGCGCGAGATCAGCTCGGACTTCGGGATCTGGATGAAGCTGTTCGATACGACAACGGTCTTAAGCTTGTAGCGCTCGGCGACCTTGTAGGTCTTGTCCTTCACCGGACAGGCATCAGCGTCGATGTAGATGGTAATGGTCATATGGTTTGGGCTTCGCGCTTCTCACGCTGGCGCATCAGCACGAAGATGATCAGGCAGGCGACAAAGCGGCTGACGATTGCAGCGGCGAACGACCACGGATTGAAGATGCCGGGGATCGACTGGCTGGCGATGGCCAGGAACACGGCGGCATCGACCGGCGCGCTGATCGCCGTTGAGATAAACACCCGGCGCGACAGCGGAATTTTCAGGAAGGTGAACAGCGCCCAGTCGATCAGTTCGCTGATCAGGAAGGCGCAGGTCGAGGCGAAGGCGACTGTCGGATCGGACGTCATATAGGACAGGACCAAGCCTATCCCCAGGAAGAGAAAGATATAGTGGCCGACCTCGCGCTGGGCAAAGTCGCGCACCACGAGCGTCAGGCCGGTCACGACCGTTAGCGGATGCCAGTCGCCGCCGGTCGGCAGGGGCACGGTCTGGATCTTGTCAAAACCCCAGTTCACGAAGGGGATACAGGCAAGATACAGATAGGTCCACGGCGTCTTCGCCGTAAGGACGCGTTTGATAAAGGTGGTAAAATCCATCGCGTGGTCCCTCTGCCTGTCTAAACCTGTCACGTGCATCATGCCGTGACAAGTCTCCGGAAATTTCGACTCGCCGAAACGCCAGAATCCGCTTATAGAACATTGCATGAACATTGAAAGCCTTGTCCTGATCCTTGTGGCGCTGGTCTTTGCGGGCCTGAGTGCGGTGATGTTTCTTGAGAACAAGCGCCTGCGCAGCCGCAACGACGAACTGAACGACAAGCTTATTACCGGCTCGGGCGAGCTTGAACGGCTGCGGGAACGCACGCGTAATCTGGAAGAAGCGCGCACCACGATGAGCGAGCAGTTCAAGCTGGTATCTCAGGACGCCATGCAGAAGTCGGCCGACTCGCTTTTGAAGCGCGCCGAGGAATCGTTCACGGCGCGCGAACGGCTGGCGCTGGAACGCATGGACAAGAGCCTGCAACCCGTCTCCGAGACGCTGACGCGCTTTGAAGCCCAGGTGAAGGCGATGGAAGAGGCGCGCGCCACGGACAAGGGCGGGCTGACCGAACAGATCACCCAGCTTCTGGCGGCATCGAACGAGACGCGCGACGTGACGCAGAAGCTCGCCAATGCGCTGCGCCGGGGCGCGGGCGTGCAAGGACGGTGGGGCGAGGAGACGCTGCGTAACGTGCTCCAGGCCGCCGGCCTGACGCGCTTTGATTTCATCGAACAGCACAATCTCGACACAGACGAAGGCCGCCGGCGTCCGGATGTCGTCGTGCGGATGCCGGGCGACAAGTCGAACGGCATTTTCGTCATCGATTCCAAGGTCAACCTGACTGCCTTCCTGGAAGCGATGGAGGCCGTGACCGACGAGGCGCGCGAAGCCGCGCTGGCTCGCCACGTCAACGCCTTGCGCGGTCACGTCCGTGACTTGTCGAGCAAGGTTTACTGGGACCAGTTCAAGGACCAGACCTCGCCGGACTTCGTGGCGCTGTTCATTCCGGGCGACGGCTTTCTGGCCGCGGCGCTCGACCGCTATCCGGCGCTGATGAACGAGGCGATGGACAAGAAGGTCATTATCGTCACGCCGACCACACTGTTCGCCCTGTGCAAGGCGGTGGTCTATGGCTGGCGGGTCGAAGACCAGATGAAGAACGCCAACCAGATCGCCGACCTGGGCCGCGAACTTTATGCGCGGCTATCGGTCATGGGCGGACACGTCTCGACCCTGGGCGATGCCTTGGGCCGTGCTGTCAACAAGTACAATGACTTTGTCGGCTCTCTGGAAACCAAGGTGCTGACCCAGGCGCGGCGTTTCGAAGACCTGCAGGTCGACCACGAAGGCAAGTCGATCCCGGAGCCAAAGCCGGTCGATACCCAGCCCCGCACGGCGACCAAGCTGCTGAGCCTTGGCGTTGAAGCGCCGGCAGAGAATGAAAGCGCATGATCGCACTTGACCGCTAATCTTGATTTTTTAACGGTCTGCGATTAAGTAAGCCTCATGGCAATTCGTGAAATTCTGACTGTACCTCACCCTGTCCTCAAACAGGTCTCCAAGCCCGTTGATGTTGTCACCGACGATATACGCCGGCTGATGGATGACATGCTGGAAACCATGTACGACGCACCCGGCATAGGCCTGGCGGCTGTGCAGATCGGTGAGCCGATCCGCGTCATCGTCATGGACCTGCAGGAAAAACCCGAGGACGATCCGGAAGCGGAGGGCATCAAGAAGCCGCGCTACTTCGTCAATCCCGAAATCGTCTGGAAGTCCGAGGAGCTGGCGCCCTACGAAGAAGGCTGCCTGAGCGTCCCGGAAGTCTATGACGAGGTCCAGCGCCCGGCGCGCGTCCGCCTGAAATACCTCGACTACAATGGAAACGCGGTTGAAGAAGAGGCCGATGGCCTGTTTGCCGTCTGCATCCAGCACGAGATGGACCATCTCGAAGGCGTGTTGTTCATCGACCACCTGTCGAAGCTGAAGCGCGATCGCGCCGTCACCAAGGTCAAGAAGCTTAAAAAGGCAGCCTAAACTTGCCGACCTGAGCAATTAAGACTAGACCCTCGCGACATCCGTTGTGAGGGTCTAATCATATGCGCCTGGCCTTTATGGGCACTCCCGAATTCGCCGTGAAGGCCCTGGCCGAACTGGTCGCGGCCGGTCATGAGGTTGTTTGCGTCTACAGCCAGCCGCCGGCGCCGAAAGGCCGCGGCCAGGTTTTAAGCCCATCTCCGGTTCATGAATTTGCGCAAGGGCTGGGTCTTGAGGTCCGCACGCCGAAATCGATGAAGGATCCTGAGGCTATCGCCGACTTCCAGGCGCTGGATATCGATGCCTGTATCGTCGTGGCTTACGGGCAAATCCTGAAGGCCGCCGTGCTCGATCACCCGCGTCTCGGCTGTTTCAATCTGCACGCCTCGCTTTTGCCGCGCTGGCGCGGAGCGGCGCCGATCCAGCGCGCCATCATGGCCGGCGACAGCTTTACCGGCGTCGAAGTCATGCGCATGTCGGAAGGCCTCGACGAAGGTCCGATCATCCTGTCGGGCCGCGCCGAAATCACCGCTGACGATACGGCCGGTACGCTGCACGACAAGCTGGCCAATCTCGGAGCCTCGCTATTGCCGGTAGCGCTGGCGGCGATCGATCGCGGAGGCGTACAGGAGCAGGCTCAGGTGGGCGAGCCGACATATGCGAAGAAGATCACACCGGAAGAGGCGCGCATTGACTGGAACCGTCCGGCCCGCGACCTCGATTTCCATATTCGTGGCCTGTCGCCGTTCCCCGGCGCCTGGACGATGATCAACTCACCGAAAGGCGAGGTGCGGCTGAAGGTTCTGATGTCGCGGTTCGTCGATGAGAAGAGCGGCGAAGTGCCGGGCACGGTCCTGCTGGGCGGTTTGAAGGTGGCAACGGGCGATGGGGTGATCCAGTTGCTGCGCGTCCAGCGCGAAGGCAAGGCGGCGCAGGACGCGGCGGAGTTTCTCAATGGCGCGGGATTGGCGCCTGGGGACCAACTGATATGAAGGTCGGCCTGTGTCCCTTCTCCCCAGCCTCGCCGGCAGGCAATGAGGGGAGAAGGTGGTCGAGCTTGCTCGACCGGATGAGGGGTAAAACAGTGTCCGCGCGCGCGGTTGCCAGACCCCTCACCCCAACCCTCTCCCCTCAAGTGGGGAGAGGGGGAGGCTGCAGTGCCCCGCTATAAACTCCTCGTCGAATATGATGGCCGGCCGTACAAGGGCTTCCAGGCCCAGGGCGATCTCCCGACCGTGCAGGGCTCGATCGAACGCGCCATCCTGGCCTTCAGCGGCCAGTCGCTGCGCCTGACGGCGGCGGGACGGACCGACACGGGCGTCCATGCCACCGGCCAGGTCGTGACCTTCGACCTCGACAAGCCATTTAAGCCCGGCACCGTGCGCGACGCCATTAACGCCTATCTGACGCCGGAGCCCATCGCCATCCTGGATGCCGAAGAATGCGATCCGGAGTTTTCGGCGCGTTTTTCGGCGACGGGGCGGATGTATCTGTTCCGCATTCTCAACCGCCGTGCCCCGCCGGCTATCGATCAGGGCCGGGTTTGGCACGTCAAGAAACCACTCGACGCCGAAGCGATGGCGCAGGCCGCCAAGTGCCTGGTTGGGACGCACGATTTTACGACCTTCCGCCACATTGAATGCCAGGCGAAATCACCGGTCAAGACGCTGGACATCGCCCGCGTCAAACGCATCGGCGACGAAATCCATCTGGTTTTTGCCGCACGTTCCTTCCTGCATCGCCAGGTGCGCTCCATGACGGGCACGCTGGCCGAAGTGGGGATCGGTCGCTGGGAAATTGCTGATGTGGCCAAGGCGTTAGCGGCGAAAGACCGCACGGCCTGCGGTCAGGTTGCTCCGCCCGAAGGACTGTTCCTGACCCACGTCACCTATGATGCAGAGCCAAACTTTGAGGCGTACGCCTCGATCAAGGCCGTATAGACATCGGTCAGGGCTTCAAGCTCAGCCACGGGCACGCACTCATTGATCTGGTGCATGGTCTGGCCGACCAGACCGAACTCCACGACAGGGCACAGGTCGCGGATAAAGCGCGCATCCGACGTGCCGCCCGTCGTCGAGCGATCGGTCTCAATCCCAAGTCTGTCCTGGATGACGTCGGCGATCAGGTCGATAAACGGCCCGGGTTGCGTGAGAAAGGCTTCGCCGGAAATCGCACAGGCGACGTCGATCTTGGCGCCCGATCGCGCCGCCTGCTCGGCCGCCACGCTCTCGAACCACTGCTTCAGCTCTAAACCCGAATGGGCCGGGTTGAAGCGGATATTGACCCGCGCCGTGGCCGACTGCGGGATGACATTGGTTGCCGTGTTGTTGGTGTCGATCGTGGTGATTTCCAGGTTCGACGGCTGAAACGATTCATAGCCGTCGTCCAGCACGCGGCCTTTCAGTGTCGCCAGCAGATCGACCAGGACGGGCAGGGGGTTGAGCGCGCGCTGCGGATAGGCGACGTGGCCCTGCTTGCCGGTTACGGTAAAGGTGGCGTTGATCGAGCCGCGGCGGCCGACCTTGATCATGTCGCCCAGCCGCGTCGAAGACGAGGGCTCGCCGACGATGCAGTGGTCGATGACCTCCCCTTGCCCCTTTAGCCATTCGACGACCTTGACCGTGCCATCGACAGCTATACCTTCTTCATCGCCGGTGATCAGGAAGGACAAAGATCCGGCCACATCGACACGCGATACGGCGGCGATCCAGGCGGCGATGGCGCCTTTCATGTCGACCGCGCCGCGGCCGATCAAAGCGCCTTCGTGGATTTCGGCGCCGAAGGGATCATAGCGCCACAGCGAGCGCACGCCGCCCGGCACGACATCGGTATGGCCGGCAAAGCAGAGATTGGGCGATGCCGTCCCGCGCCGTGCATACAGGTTCTCGATCTCACCGAACTTCAGCCGCGTGCAGACAAAACCAAGATCCGTCAGATGACGCTCTACCACGTCCATCGCGCCGGCATCGGCAGGTGTTACCGATGGACGTGCAATCAATTCCTGTGTCAGGGCAACCGGGTCGAGCATTTTGGCTTTGTAGGACATAGCGCTTCCTGTAAGACCCTTCGCATACCGGGAAAAGCCAAATCTTCATTCAGGGCGTACCGTTGACCACTCCATTAAAAACCACCGACACCGGCGCGGGCCTGCCGCCGCCCGTGGAGGACAACCGTCACCCCTTGCAGATTCCGGACTTTCGGGCCTTCTGGCTGACGCGATTGTGCGGTGTGCTGGGCACGTCGGCGCAGAGCGCGGCCATCGCCTGGCAGGTCTATGAGGTGGCGCGTCGGACCAATGGCATTGCCGAATCGGCGCTCTATGTCGGTCTGATTGGCCTGGCGCAATTCCTGACCCTGTTCGCCTGTACCCTGCCGGCAGGGATTATCGCCGACCGTTATGACCGCAAGGTGATCGTCGCCTGCGTCATGATCGGACAGCTCCTGTTGTCGCTGGCGTTTCTGGCCTATGCCTTCCTGCCGCATCCACCCTTCTGGGGGCTGTTCGCCCTGTCGGCGGTGCTGGGCGCCTTCCGCGCGTTCAGTGCGCCGGCCAGCTCGGCCATCGGCCCGATGCTGGTGCCCAAGCATATCCTGCCCAAGGCCATCGCCGTCAATTCGATGGCCTTCCAGACCGGTCTCATCGCAGGGCCGGCGCTTGGCGGGGTGCTGGTCGGCTTCTCGCCCAAGCTCGCCTACGCCTTCTGCGCTGTCCTGACCCTGGTGGCGGCCATCATGATTTTCACCATCAAGACGCCAACCGCGCCCGACGCGCCATCGGGCTCCAAGACCCAGATGCTGCGCGAGGGCATGAAATATGTCTGGGAGAAGAAGATCGTCTTCGGCGCCATTTCGCTCGACCTGTTCGCCGTGCTGCTGGGGGGTGCGACCGCGCTGATGCCGGTTTTTGCCCGCGATATCATCCATCCGGATACATGGCTTCCGCCGGAAGTCGCGTTCGGCATCCTGCGGGCTTCCCCGGCGATCGGCGCCCTTGGCATGTCGCTTTACCTGTCGCTCAAGCCGTTGCGGCGTAACGCCGGGCCGTGGATGTTCGCCGGCGTGGCTATCTTTGGTTTGTCGACCATTGCATTTGGACTGTCGACCAATGTCTGGATTTCCATCTTCGCCATTATCGTGCTGGGCGCGGCCGACATGATCAGCGTCTATGTCAGGGGAACGCTGATCCAGATCGTTACACCCGACCATATGCGTGGCCGCGTCGCCAGCGTGTCCTACCTGTTTATCGGTGCGTCGAATGAGCTGGGTGAGTTCGAAACCGGCGTCATGACGCGGATCATGGGGCCGGTGACAGCCGCCTTGTTTGGCGGGATCGGGTCGCTGGTTGTAACAGGGCTCTGGATCAAGCTGTTTCCGGATTTGTGGAAAGCCGATAAGCTCGAATAGAGAAATCCCCTGTCCAGAGCGGGAGAAAATTCTCAGCTTTGCGACGGATAGCAGGCGGCGAGCGACGGCTGTATCGGGATACAGCCTAGCGATGCCAACGTACTAGCCGGCCAAAGATGGGGATTTTCTCAGCGCATGCCGCGTGTGGACGACAGAGCCGGCTTGAGCGGCATCAGGTCGTTCTTGCGCATCCGGCTGGGCTCGGTCTGGGCGATGAGCGACGCCTTTTGCACTTCCGGGCGGCTGGTGGCGTTTTCGCCCTCGTAATGATAGGTGCTGGCCTTCATGGCCACGGCGTGCGAGATCGACGGCTGGTCGTCGCGTTCGACATCGGCAGCCGCGATCATGCCGTCGATTTCGCGCTTGCGGGCGCGGAAAGCGATAAGGTCCTGACCGATCAGGATTTTCGACTGCGGCACCTTGGCGCTGCGCGGATCGATCGGACGGCGGTTATTCCACACTTCGAAGTGCAGGTGCGGGCCGGTCGAGCGGCCGGTCGTGCCGACATAGCCGATGACCTCGCCCTGACGGACGCGCTGGCCCGGGCGGACCTTGATCGACGACATGTGGGCATAGCCGGTTTCCCAGCCCGATCCATGCTGGACACGAACCCAGCGGCCATAGCCGCCCCACCACTTGGCGTCGACGACGACGCCGTCGCCGGCAGCGACGATTTCCGAACCGGTGGGAGCGGCGAAGTCCATGCCGGTGTGCATGCGGTTAAAGCCCAGGACCGGGTGGAAGCGCATGCCGAAGCTGGACGAAATACGCGCGCCGTTGACCGGCGTGGTCAGCAGGAAACCTTTGATGTTCTTGCCGTTCTCGTCAAAGAACTGGACGTCCTTGCTGCCCTGAGGCTGAAAGGAGTAGAAGCGGCCGACGCCGCCCTTGGCCTCGACTTCGGCATAGAGCAGGTTACCGGCTTCAACCGTTCGGCCGCTTTCGGTCACCTTGCGATCGAAGACCAGTTTGAAGCCATCACCCGACTTGATATCACGCTCGAAGTCGAGCTTGTGCGCGAACAGGTTCTGGACCTGACGGGTCAGGGACGGCGTGGCGCCCAGCGCCGCAGCCGAAGAAAAGAGCGACCCGTTGAATTCACCGATGGCGATCAGCCGTTCGTCACGCACCGCTTCTTCCAAGGCACGCAGACGCATGGCGCCGTCACGCGAAGTGGTCAGGGTCAGCTGCTTGGCGGCGCCGGTGCGAACCGTCAGGCCAACCAACTGCGCGGGACGCGAACTGCCTTCGGCCGCGGGAGCGATCGCCGCCTCCATGGTCACGCCGGCTTTCAGCGTGGAGATATTGAATGCCTTGGACAGCAGGTTGACGGCAGCCTTGGCCTCGGCCGGCGCCACACCGGTGCGAATCACCGCAGCCGTAAGATCTTCGTTCTTGCCCAGGGAAATGCGCATATCGACCGGCTGGCTGTAACCCGGACGTGCGGCAGCTTCGGCATAGGCCTGGGTTTCAAGCGCCAGCGCGGCGGCCGGGTCCATCGGCGCGGCAACGGGCAGGGGCTGCAGAACCTTCCACATCAACGTCCCGACCGTCAGTGCGGTCACCGATGCGAAAATCATCGGTGTCAGTCGAACGGGTTGGCGACGAGGGTCGAGCTGGGCCATGGTACGCGAGTTACATCCTGTTGATCGTCGGTGGCTGGCCTTCTGGCCAAGCAAAGGGTCTTCAAAATCTGCGGCCGCCATATTGGCGATCCAGGTTTCTTGGCCTTGCCCACAGTGCGGCAAAGCGAAAACGTCACTTTAAGGTCTTTGCTTCGCAAGACCCCGGCGGGCAGCCATTGAGCTGCCATCCGACTTCAGGCTCCGGACCATGAGGTGAGTCTCACGTTCGCGGAAGGCCCTGCATACGCCGAAATGAGGCGAAAATGAGGCAATTTTGCCCGGGTTCACGGGCAGAAAGCCTGCCCTTCATATGTGAATTTGGTTAAGATGAGCCTTCAAACCTCTTAATGAGGGGTTAACAGCTCATCGCTGGAGCGCAGTGGCATTCACTGTTATGCTCTAACACCTTCATAAAATATGAAAAATCACGGCGAAAATAAGGTGCGGCTAAAAAATCACTGTCAAGGGCTCTTTGACCGAATTTCGGCCGCATTCACTGCGCTATGTTCGGAAAGTTTTTCGATATGTCCACAATTTTTAACAGGTTTGGTGCATAGTTCGGGGCTGAAAACCCATGCGAGCAGAAGCCCGTCCAGAAAACTGATGCCTGAGAATCGCTCCCCCGACGACGAAGCCCTATGGTTTCCGGCGCATATGAGCGCGGGCGACAGCTTCCTGCGCGTGACGCGTCCCGACGGTGCGCCCGAAGGTGGCGATGACGACGGCATCGGCCTGCCCAACCGCCGCCCACCCAGCGGCGGAGGACGCAAGCCTCCCAGGAAAGGCGGTATCAAGGCACCGACCTGGCTGTGGGTCGCGCTGGTCGGTACCGCGGCTGTCGGCACATTACTTGTTGTCGCGCGCAAGGAGATCGCCGCCCACATCACCGAGGGCTGGCTGAAGGGGCAGGGCGTTCCAGCCAAGGTCACCTTTTCGAAACTGTCGTTCAGCCGCGTTTCGGGCACTGTGGTCATCGGCGACGCCAGGCATCCTGATGTCAGCGTCGAGCGTTTCGACGCGGAATACAGTCTCCAGCCCTTCGCGGGCGCGGGAAAGCCACTGTTCCGGCTGAAGACGCTGCACGCCGTTCACCCTCTGGTCGCGGTCGTCGTCAAGGACGGCAAGCTGCATTTCGGCAGCATCGACAAACTGGTCCAGACGGCGTTGTCCGCGCCGTCGACCGGTGCTCCGCCGCCGGAAAGCATCATTCTGGATGACGCCACCGTTCTTCTGCAGACCGATTACGGCGCCTTGCGGACCAACGGCGATGTCCGTCTGACGTCCGGTCAGTTGACCGATCTGTCCTTGCGCCTGCCGCAATCGACGTTCACGGGCGTCAAGGGCTCGGGCGAAATCACCGGCGGCTACCTGACCGCCAAGGCGGCAGGCAGTCAGCTGGAGGTTCACGCCAAACTCGACGCGCCACGCTGGGATCTGCGTGATGTCGCGGCCGCGGAAGGCGCTGACGGCCACGATTTCCGTGCCCGTGACGTCGCCTTTGTGCTCGACGGCCATATTCCGTATCGCAAGGCGACGGGACTGGCCGCGTTGGCCGGCGCCCTGGACGCCACGGTAACCTTAAGCGCGGGCAGCATCGACGGCGCGTTCGGCAGCACGAAGGGGGTTCACACCACCCTGCGCCTCGACGGCCAGACAAAGGCGACCGCCAGGTATATAGAATATGAGGGGGCTTCGGCCCTTCAGTCGCGCCTGGCTGCACTGAAGACGCCTGATGTGGATACGCAAGGCCTGCGCTTCGATGGCCCGGCCCTTGGCCTTCGCGCCCGCTACGATGTCAAGGACGGCCTGACCCTGGCGGCCGGGGGCGCTGTCACGGCGGAGGTGGGCACAGTGCGACAGGGCGCTCTCAGTGTCGGTTCGGCGCGTCTCAACCTGACGAGCCTGTCGGCGACGCTGACCGCGGCCGAGAGCAAGGCGGATTTCAAAGGCAATCTGAGCCTGGCTAGGGCGTCGGTTTCGGACATCACGCTCAGCGGCGCCCGCGCGTCGTTGTCGGGTACCGTCAATGCCATACCGGGCGAATGGTCGGTCAAGGTGGATTCCGACCTGACCGGCAGCGCAAGCTATGCCGGCCTGAAACCATTGGCCGACGGTCGCCGCAAAGACCCCAAGACGCCTGAAGGGGACGACATCGTCGCGCTCGACCGGGCGTTCCAGCGTTTCACCCTGCGTGCCAGGGGGCTGAAGGTTTCATTGATGGGGCAGGCGGCCATGCCGCCACGCTATGATATTCGCCTGAATGGCGCGACCGCCGATCTGAATCGCGGTGGCCGGGCGATACTGACGCCCGTTCGCGGCCAGCCAGTTCTCTCTACCGAAGCGCTCGGTGGCTTCGGCGTGACGATCGGTGGCGCGGACCTGCCGGATCTGGCGCTGACCGTTTCGAAGTTCGGCTACACCAATGCGTCGGATCCCACGCGCCTCAGCGGCGCCTACCGTCTGGCAGGCGAGCTGACAACCGTACCGGTTGAAGGCGCGACGTTCGATGCGCGCGGCGGCTTCACTATGGCCGATGGCGGCTTTACGGCGACGCTGGATGCGCCGGTCGCCGTTACCGTACAATCCGCTGAACTGGGCACGCATGTCGAAAATGTTTCCGCGACGATTGCCCAGCGTGACGGCGCGCTGGTCCGCGTGACGCCGGCGGGCTGGCGGGTCAGCGGGTCGTATTCGGGACTGGCCCTGACCGCGCCGGCCGAGGCCTTGACACTGAGCAACGGGCAGGGCGATTTCGATGCCTTTTCACAAGGCAATAGCGACGTGCTGGGGCTCAAGCTGAGCCTGACGGCGGGTACGGGCAGTGACGCCCTGGCCGACGACAAGCGCCGTTTCAACCCCATGCGCCTGACCGGCACGCTCGATCAGGATACACGCCGGATGACGGGCCGGTTCGTGGCTGCAACCCCGGCTGTTCCGGCTGCCGGCGGCGGCCCGCTGCCTGTCGTCGCCATTGGTCTCGACAATGATCCATTGACCGGCAAGGGCAGGCTGTCCTTCGACACCATCGATCTCAAGTTTGCGCCAGGCAGTTTGCAGCCGCATCATCTGAGCCCGCTGACGTCTACCATTATGACTCGCGACGTGTCGGGTGCGGCCAGCTTCACCGGTCAATTCGACTGGACGCCGGCCGGCGGTTCAAGCGGCGGTATTCTGACCACCGACGGCATGAACTTCACTGGCCCTGCCGGCGTTGCGCAAGGATTGAAGGCACGTATCGTCTTTACCTCCCTGGCGCCGTTAGAGACCGCGCCGAACCAGAAGGTGACGGTTGACCGCATCCAGTCGGCCGTGCCCTTCGAAAACCTAGACCTCGGCGTCCAGTTCAAGGGCGATCACGTCGCCGTCGAGGGCGCGACCGTGCAGAGCCCGGGCGGGCCGGTTCGCCTGGAAGCCATGCGGCTGCCGCTGGACGGCGAAACACCGATCACCGGCGTGGTCGCTTTCAACGGCCTGGACTTCGGCAAGATAGTCGCCGCCACCGACCTGCGCCAGCACATGACCTTCGAAGGCATGCTGACGGGCCGCGTGCCTTTTACCCTGATTGGCGATCATGTTGCCTTCAACGACGGCGGTATGGCGGCGGACGGTCCAGGCCGGATATCGATCCTGCGTTCCGGCGTGGCTGATGTTTCGGCCACCGGGTCGGTGACCTCCGACACCACTCCGCAGGCCGGCCAGACACCGGCGGAGTTCAATCCGTTCCAGGACCTGGCCTTCCAGGCCATGGAGCACCTGAGCTTTGAACAGCTGGATGCGCGGGTCAATTCCTTGCCAGATGGCCGGGTCAATGTGAACTTCCATATCAAGGGTCATTTCGACCCGCCGCAACGCCAGAAGGCCACGGTGTCGATCAGCGATTACCTGAGCGGCAAGTGGATGCAGAAGCCGATTACGCTGCCGTCGAACACACCCGTCGAGCTGAACCTGGATATCCCGGTCAATTTCGACGATCTCATCGCCGGCCTGAAGCCGCGCGGAAGCGCGATATCTGAACAATAAGTCCGGCTTCCGTTCAGCCACGGTTCAGCCTATATCTGCGATTATAGCGGTATGGAAAAGAGGAACCGGTAAT